>JAUQXC010000934.1 GCA_030834825.1 Thermoflexales bacterium | reverse complement strand
CAACCCCATGCAAGTCAATCTCGGCGATCAAATTGAGCTGATCGGTTATTCCCTCGATCGGCGCGCCGCCAGCCCTGCTGAGTCGATCTTCCTTACGCTGTACTGGCGTGCTCGGTCAAAGATGCCGGCTGATTACACCGTGTTCACACACGTGCTGGAGCGCCCTCAAACGATCTGGGCACAGGATGATAAACCCTTGCAGCCGCCGTCGTCGAGTTGGTCGATCGGACAGGTGGTGAGCGACACGTATGAGTTGGAGCTCAAGACGGACGCGCCGCTCGGCGTGTATGAAATCGAAGTAGGTGTGTATGATCCCAACAAGAACTTTGAGCGCCTGCGCATTTTGACGGAAGATGGGCGCATTACTGAGGGCTATGTGCTGCTGGGCAGAGTGCGGGTGAAATGAACAATGAGGGGCACTAACGTGTCATATACACCACGCCTTGTGAAGTACGCTTCGCGCCATCCCTGGACACGCGCCAGCCTGCCGTTAATCGTCATTGTTGCGGTTTGGTGGTTGTTCTTCTGGCGTTTGTTCACACCGGTTGCGGCCGATCGGGTGCAGTTGGCGTCAGGCGATTTTACCCTGCAGTTTCTGACCTTCCGCCGCTTTGGCTTGAGTGAGCTGCAGCAGGGCCGCTGGCCGTTGTGGATGCCGTGTATTGATAGCGGTTATCCCTATTTTGCCGATCCACAGGCCGCCTCGTTTTATCCGCCGGCGTTGATCAACTATGCAGGACACCTGATCGGCGGAGCCTCCGAGTTTTCATTGGAAGCACTCCAGCTGGAGGCGGCGTTGCATGTCTTGCTGGCCGCGTTACTGACCTACTTGTTTCTATGCGGTGTAGTCCGCAGCCGTGTGGCAGCCTTGATCGGCTCGTTGGTATTTGCGTTTGGGGGATACCTGACCGGCTATCCGATGCTCCAGCTGGCGATTCTCGAATCCGCCGCGTGGTTGCCACTGGCAATGTGGGCCGCACGCCGTCTGGCCGTGCGTAACGATGGTCGCTCCATCGCGTTGCTCGCTTTGCCTTTGACGTTGAGTCTGCTGGCGGGCCATCCGCAGACGTTCATGTTCAGCGCGTATGCCACGACGTTTTACACACTCTATCGCGCGTGGCGGGAAGGCCAGCGTTGGCGTACTACGCTCATCGGACTAGGTGGCGCGTTGGGGTTGACGTTGCTCTTAAGCGCCGTGCAGCTGTTACCCTCACTGGAGTTCATGCGTTTCTCGACGCGCACTGAAATGTCGTATGAACTGGCAGGCACAGGCTTTCCACCATCAGACATCGTGCAGTTGATCGTATCGGGCGTGATCAGTCACTTCAACGCTCTGTATGTAGGAATTTTGCCGTTGGTGCTGGTCATCATGGCGCTGGGAGCCTGGGCCGTTCGAGAAAAACGACGCCGTACCGAGATTGTCTTTTGGTTGGCAGTGGCGCTACTGGCGCTGTTGATCTCATTCGGAAACGGCCTGCCATTGTTCGATGGATTGTATTGGTTCGCGCCGGGCTATCGCCTGTTTCGTGATCAAGAACGACACGCGGTGTTATTCAGCTGGGCCATGGCCGTGCTCACAGCGTATGGTGCAGCTGTCTTGCTGCACAGCTTATCCCGCTTGATGCGAACATGGCTGCAGCACACGGCGTGCTGGCTCCTCGCGCTGTTGATCGGCTTGAGCAGCCTGCTGATGTTCCTCGTTTATTTGAGCAGCCTGGGTGTCGATCGGGCATGGGCCGATCGGTTGGCGCTGACCTCGATCGGATTGGCAGTGACGATCGGATTGATCACATTGCGCGCACGCGATCTGATCAGGCCAAGGCTGCTGGCGGCGGTGCTCGTCGTGATTGTGGTCCTGGATGTCGCGGCGGCGAATCGCGCTGTCAACTGGGTCAAGCCCTACGATCCATTTCCGCCGCTGCCCTCGCTTGAGGTAATTCGTGACGATGCCAGGAATATCGGTTTGTTTCGGCTGCACAACGAGCAGCGGTTGCCGGGCCATGCCGCCTGCGTGAACGGCCTGAACGAAGTCGGCGGTATCACGCCGATTCACGTCGGTGCGTATCAAGGTTTTATCAAACAAGTGCCGCGCGAAGTACGTTGGCGGTTGCTGAACGTGCGCTATGTCGTGACATGGCGCAGTGTGCTCGACGGCCATCTCGGCCAGCCGATCGCTGCTACCCTGCTCGATCAACAAGGCGAAGGCAAGGATGCCATTTACACTTACCGTTTAGCGGAAGAGCACCCGCGCGCCTGGATCATGCACGAGGTGCAGGTGCAATCCGATCGCGCTGCGATTTATACCGCACTGGCTGCTCCCGATTTCAATCCGCGTCGTGTAGCATACGTTCAAACGCCGATCGAAGTCGCGGAGAATCAAGCGATCGAGCCGGTCAGTGTGACACGCTTCGATCCGGATCGTGTCGAGCTGAGTGTCGAGGTTGTTACAGCGGGACTATTGGTGTTGAGCGAAGTGAATTATCCCGGTTGGATCGCCAGGGTGAACGGCGTGGAAGCACCCGTCGTCGAAGTTAATGGCGCATTGCGCGGCGTGGCGTTGCCAACAGGACGTTTGTTCATTGAGATGTTCTTTCAACCGCGTTCATTAATTCTTGGCCTTCTTATCTCAAGTGCTGGGTGGGGGGTGTGGCTTGTTCTGCTTGTGTTCGGTAACCGCCAACGCAAGGTTGGGCTACGATGAATTCAACGCGACGGTTGTGGCTGATAGTGGCGTTCACCATGCTGGCCTTTGCGATACGGGTGTACCGGTTGGATACCTTTGCCCTACGTGGCGACGAGTCGTTTACGGTGCAGTTTTCGTACTTGCCAGCGGCTGAGTTATTTGAGGGTATTCGCTCGGTTGAGCCGAATCCGCCATTGTATTACTATGCTTTGCGCGGCTGGATGGCATTAGCCGGGCAAGGCGATTTTGCGCCGCGCTTTTTCTCATTATTCTTTGGTGTGCTGCTCGTGCCATTGCTGTATGTGCTTGGACGGTCTCTGGTTGATAAACGTGTAGGAAGCATTGCGGCGGCCATCAGCGCGTTGAGTCCGTTTCAAATTTATCATAGCCAGGATGTGCGCAACTATACTTTGTGGCCGTTCCTGACGGTGTTAGCGGCTTGGTGCTTATGGTGCGCCTTGCGGCATGGGCGCGTGCTGGACTGGATCGGCTACGGGGTTTCCACGCTGTTAGGTTTGTACACGCATTACTTCAGCGTGTTTGTCGTGATCGCGGACAACTTATTTGCCGCCAGCCTGATTTTCTGGCATGGTTGGGCGAGCACGGCTTATGTTTTGCAGCGCTGGCGCTTGTTGCGCGTCTGGATCATCGTCCAATCGGTTGTGGTGATCGGATTTCTCGCCTGGTTAGTTGTCGGTTCCTTGCACGCCATCACATCGATCTCGGCCGGGATGTCACCTTCGGTACTCGATATGCTGCAGCGTACCTATTCTGCACTGCTGTTGGGCGAGTCTGTGCCAAAATCGCAGCAGGCCTGGTTCATGCTGCCCGGGCTGGCGCTGTTGATGGTGGGCGTGCTGGTTATGGCACGCGAAAAGCCGTTGAGTTTGCGCTGGCTGCTGCTAGTCTGTCTGATGCCACTGATGGGCGTGTTTATCGCTTCGCGTTCGCGCCCGTTATTTGAGCCGCGTTATCTTAATCAAACGGCTCCTTTTCTATATCTGCTGCTAGCGCAAGGCGTGACTGGCTTATGGACCTCTCGGCGCTGGCGGAGTGCAGCGGTGATTGGCAGCGCGCTGTGGTTGATACTCGCAGGCTATACCTATGGACAGGCTCAGTTCAATCCGCGCTTCGCTAAAAGCCCAGACTGGCGTGCGCGTGCTCACTATTTGCAGGTGCAGCAACAGCCGGGTGATGTGATCATTATGAACTACCCCGATCCGGGCTTGAGCTATTACTATCGCGGTGCGGCGCCGCTGCGGTATGTGCCGACCGGTTATCTGGACGATGTGCGCCGGGTTGAAACAGAGCAAATAGTGCAAGGTCTGCTGCGTGATTACCAGCGTATCTGGCTGCTGCCGCAGAAAGATCCGAACTGGGATAACGATGGCGCCGTAGAACGCCGGCTGCGGCGTTCAGCCGATCGGATATGGCAGGGAAAAATCGCGGGGCAGAATGCTCAACTGTACGAGACGCCACTGACTTTTTCAGCGCATATTACGACCTGGCCGGCATCGTTTGCGCACAATATCCACTTGCTGGGCTATCGTCTGGCGAGCGAAGAGGTGCAAGCTGGTGATCCGCTTGAGGTGGTCTTGGTGTGGCAGGCTACGCAGCGTATCCCGCAGGATTTTAGCGTCTTTGTCCATCTAGTTGGACTAGAAGGGATGATTGTTGCGCAACAAGATAACGCACCCGTGCAAGGAACCTATCCCACCTCCAGCTGGCAGCCGGGCGACATCGTCGTCGATGCTTATGAGATTCAACTGCCAGCCGATCTGCCACCCGGCGACTACACACTGAAGGTCGGCCTGTATGATTGGATGACTTCTCTTCGCCTCAATACGGATGAGGGTGGTGATCACTTGGCGCTGCCTGTGAGGGTCACGGTAAAGTGAGACTCAATCTGATGAGGGGAGAAACTGGTGCTGCCGGGCCAGGCACAGGTAAAACAAGCTCAGCTGGACTGCGCCGTTTTGATCGCGCCGCATGGGGGGCGGTCACCATCGTGGCCGTATACTTTGTTCTGGCGCTGGCCTACAGCGTATTCAACCCACTCTTTGAGGCTCCCGATGAATGGCTGCACTATCAGTTCATCCGGTATCTGGCAGAAAAACGTGCTCTGCCGGTGCAGGCTGCGGACGCGCCTACTGAGTTTCATCAGCCTCCCCTGTATTATGCACTGGGTGCGGTAACGAGCGCTTGGCTTCCTGTTGATGACTACGTACCGCGCCTCAATGTGTTTTGGCGATACGATGGTCAGCCGCCGGTGGAGGATAATAAGAATCTCTATCTGCATACGTCAGTCGAAGATTTTCCCTATCGCGGCACGGCGTTGACCATGCATGTGTTGCGTGTTTTCTCGGTGTTTTTAGGAGTGTTGACGCTGTTGCTTGCTTATCGCCTGGCGCGCGCGGTGTTTGCAGCACGCCCTTGGTTGAGTCTGGGAACGCTGGCGATCACTGCGTATAATCCGCAGTTTTTGTTCAGCACTTCATCGGTGAACAATGATGTACTGGTCACATTGTGGGGGACGGCGATCGTATGGTGGAGCGTGCGCGTGGTTCAGCGCGGCTTGACATGGCGGTCGGTGGTGGCCGGCGGCTTATTGTGCGGTGCAGCTCTGCTGACCAAACTCTCAGCTGGTGCTCTGCTGGGCATCGTGGCTCTGGCGGTGTGGTTGGCACCGCCTGGAAGGGTCAGACGTGTGCCGGCGCTGTTGAGCCTGGCCAGCATTACGCTATTTTTGACGGCCTGGTGGCTTGTGCGCAATATGCAGTTGTATGGTGACTGGTCCGGACTTGACACTATGCTGCAGGCTTGGAGCGCATCCACAACCTCGGCCTTGCCACCTTTCAGTGCTCAACTGTGGAATCTGTGGCGCAGCTATTGGACGGAATTTGGTTACGGGCAAATTACGTTGCCTATGTGGATTTATTGGCTGATTTCGCTTGCTTGTCTGGCGGGCGTGATCGGTCTGGTACGCTGGTGGTGCTTCTCGCGGCGTGGCTTGTTCCAACCCGATCGGAAGGTGGCAGCTATTCTAAGTGGTGCGCCGCTGCTGCTGGTGATCGCTTCAGTGGTCTTTGGCGTTCAGAATCCCAGCGGCATGCATGGACGATTCTTGCTGCCGGCCAGTGCGGCTGCGAGTCTTCTGTTGATGATCGGCTGGCGCAGTTGGCGGCGTCCATTTGAGGCAGGGCTCGATCAATGTTGGTCGGGGGGCGCGGTGGTGAGTATGCTAGTATTGGCGGTGTACGCGTTGTTCGGTGTGCTTCGTCCAGCGTATGCCGCGCCCACGCTGTTGACGCGCGTCGCGGTGCAGCACAGCACAACGCCGGCGAAAATCCGGTTTGGCGAAACC
>JAUQXC010000933.1 GCA_030834825.1 Thermoflexales bacterium | reverse complement strand
CGCTATTCCTTACTATTTGGTGACTAACGGCAGGTAGATTCTAAAGGCCGGGCGCGTGGTAGATACCCTTAACACTTGTGAATGACGGCCTTCAATTTGATTTGCGTCGCGCGCGCGGATGGTGTAATAGTAAGTCTGGGCCAGCGGGTCATCCCAAACAATGCTGATGTGCTCGGTGCCATTGACGACCGGGCCAACGGGTCGAAAATCTCGATCGGGCTGCGTACTCCGGTAGACCACATAGTCCCTTGCGTCAGGAACGCCGTGCCAAGCAAGAGCGACAGTACGATTGTCGCGCCATGTGGCTTGATAAAGATCCGGAGCCGATAGCGCGCTACTGCCGGCGCGCAGCCCGTATTCGCCTCCCAGCGGCGAGAACACGATGAACGGCTGTTGTCCCCAGACATCCGTATACTCGGCAAAACTGTTAATGAGTAGCGGCACGTAGAAGGGCGGATCTTGCAGCAACGCTAACCGCTGCTGAACCTCTGGCAAAGTGAAGCCCAGGCAAACCTGCATATGCTCAACATCCTGATCAGGATTGCCGCTCGCGCCGTAAGGCAGGATGTCCGGCAGTTGCCAACTGATGACGCCACTAATGATGCTGGTCGGCGTTGGGACAACACTGACCAGCTGGATCCCATTAGTTAAGTTAGCCGTAGCCGTGATAACAGGCGTGGCCGCTCGATAGTTGCCGATGTTACGAACGGCAATGTCCACGCAGACATCCACCGGCTCGCCCGGCAATGGATCAATCATCACGCCCCCATAAAAGGGACTGGTGATGCTTAACACTGAATAGGTACCAGTAAGCACTGGGCCATGTGCAATGACATTTGTTGCGTTGCCCTGGGCCTGCCAATCTGTTCCAAAGTCATCCTGGTAGGTTGCACTTGGTCCATAATTAACAAGCCGGGTGCCCGGTTCAACCAGACCAATCTGGGTCTGGACAAGCAGCCACCATTCCGATTGAATCGCAGATTCTTGTTGCACCGGCAAAGTCTGCGACTCAGGCGACAAGGTATAGGTAATCAGCCGCTCAGTCGAAGAAACTGGTACGCTGGTCGTGAAGGCGACTGTCGTCGTGAGCGCGTCAAAAAACGCCAGGCGCTGCTCGGTCAGTGTGATAGTTTGGAAGGCATTGACTTGATCCAGTGTCACCTTTTTAGCCGCAACCGGATCGGCATAGAGCGGTGATCGATCGGTCAGTTCGATATGTTGGGCCTGGCCCATAATGCGCTGGACGTTTCCACCCACACCGATCCGCGCCACCGGCAGCGGGAACTCACCGGCACTCGGGACATTCGCGCCAGCCAGCGCAAAAGTGATAGGATACATTACTCCCGGCTCGACAGCGGAATCGACCTGCACTTCATAGATATAAACGCCGCGTGAAACATCGGGAATCTCATTCGCCCACAAGTACGGCATGTCATACACATTCGGCGGCGGCTCTAAACCATCGGTCATGATAGGCGTCAGCGTGATTCCGGCGGGAACAGTGAAGGTCGGCGTGACTTGGTGCCAATCCTGACCGGAGTTGTTAGTAACCTCTAGTGTCAAGAGTGTCTTGCCGCCCGCTAACACGGTGCCGAAATACAAGTTCGGACCACGACTGCCGCCTGTCCGCACAACGGCCGTCTTATCGCCTGTGCCGGCGCTATCGATGTAGACCTCCTCGGTAAAGCGCTGCACATCGGCCGTCCCATCTAACCGGATCATTTCATAGACTAAGCCACCCTGCCGACTGACATCAGGTGAGGCAATCAGTTTTTCAATCTGGAGATCAGGCTGGTATCCCTGCTCGATCCGCGCATGCGTCCAATCGGTATCGTACTGGCTGATATTGCCCCACTCGTTCTGTGTGGCGATCCGAGCGCCACCATCCACCAGGAACGAGCCTTCGCGCGGGTGCCCAGGATAGGTGCGTAAGCGTGCGGTAATAATAATGGTCTGTGCCTCATCGCTCGGCAAATCGCCCTGGAAGTTCAACAGGTTGAAGGCCGGCTGGCGCATCGTTTGTTCGTTGAGCAAGTGGAAACTGCCGTTACTTGATGCCCACGTCACGAATTCAATATCGTAGCCCAGTCCGCGCGGCAACATTTCCTGAAGGATCATTTGCTCGGGCGAAAGCGTCCGATTAAGGCTCTTCGCTTTGAGCATGATCGTCAGCGTGACCGGTCGATAAGTCGGGAAGTCAAACAACCGATTACCCGTCTCGTCCTCGAACCTGTAAGTAGAAGCGACGCGAACGCCGACTGCTTCCCCAGTGTGGGCGTAAGGGATGATGTCATAGAAGGAACTGCGAACTGTCTCGGTGACAAGATGCTCGCGTCCCCACAGATCCGTGTAGGTAATCTCGGATGGGACTGGCGCGATCGGGTTATTGACATTGCCCGAAGTGACGTATTCCCGGAACGGCACCGGGTGTTGGCCGACGGCAGTATAGACCGAGCCGCCGTTGCCTTCTAGGACAAGCGTGTCTGCAACTGGTTCAACGCTAAAGGAAATCCCGCGCCCAAACAATTCTTGGGAGTGGATCATGTAACGGATGGCTGGCTCGCGTTGATCGTAGGGTAATAACGTACCCAGGTCAAAACTCAGCGTCAGCCCGGGCACAAGAATATCGCCATTGCCAGGCTCTTGAATGATAAACGCCTTGTACTCGATGGGGATGTGAACAAAGGTGTGGTGCGGATTGGGTATACGCACCCAGGTGAGGCCGTCCCAATCTTCCAGCCCCAAAGACCAATCGGCTTGAGTGGTACCAGCAGGCCGCACATAGTTCCGATCGGGATAACCCTGTATTGTGTTGACGACAAACGCATGAGTCTCTTCTACATCGGTAATCACTATCGGGCGATACCAGCCGTAATGCTTGATCGTTGGGAAATCTGTTTGATCGAAAGCATTTCGCACAATATCAACAAGTGGCACGGTAACGGTGTAAAAGGTGTTATTCGAACGAGTATCCAGTTTATTTTCCAGATCCTCGCGGATATGGCGATAGAAACCTGCAGCGGGTAAAGGATAAGTATTATCTGGCTCATCAATAGGATTATGCGCAATCAGCGCCGCTGACATTGCTTTCACCACTGCCGCTGGCCGAGTTAATTGCATGACAGGCGTAGATTGGTCACTATCCATCGGTATAAAGCTGAAGCTAGCCTGGCTGATCGTTACATCACCCGGCTTAAGAGTATCGGTATTGACATTGCTGACTAGCACTCGCAGCTCATGCTCGCCAGGTAACAAAGTTTCAACCGTCCAAGTAATAAAGGTACCTGTGGCTAATTCAGAAGTCAGTACGGTTCCCACCGCAGTAACTGGTGATCCCAGTAAGCGATAGCCTGAGGTAAGTACTTCGGTGTAGGCGAAACTACTTACTGATGTGTTTCCATGATTGGCTACAGTGGTGCGAATCAAAACCGGAACATCTGGTTCGAAGCCCGGTACTACATCGGGTGGTGTGCCGGGCATGAATTGTTGCTCGACACTGACACGGCTATCTAGTTGCCGAGCCGCCGCAGTAAAGAGCGCATGGTAAAGCACGCCATAAGCGAGTTCATCGGCTGAGGCATGCCCACCAATGAGGATCACACCACCCTGTCCTACGCGGCGCAACACAATTGCCGCTTCGTTGTTATCCGCATAGTTGGCAACCCGCATCATATCCGACTCGGTCAAATAGAAGCGCGGAGCGTCGTTGTAGCGGACTAACGTCATTCCACTCGGCCAGTTGTAAGTTAAGAGCGACTCGGGTTGGACGGGCACGGGCGCAGAACAACCAGGGCCGAGTGCATTGGCTGCAACTGTCCCGGTCGGGACTAAGCCAGACTTTTCAGCAAGCAAAGTGGCATCACCTTGAAAAACAACCCAAGCGCCTGCTTCGACTTGCGCTCTCAATGCATTAATCACTCCCGAATCGAAGCGCTGCAAAACATCGGGTGTGATGCCCGAGGGGAAAAATAATACATTCTGTGGAGTCAGCTCAGAGGCGATCGTCGTTTCATTTACCACAGGCCATTCATGCAGACCTAAATAGGTTTCCAACGCCTTACGCAAATCAGGCAACTCCCACGAAGCGCGTTCATCAAGGCTGGCGCTATCAAAGAGGGCGATAGTTTGTGGATAAAGCACAGACGCCGGGGGCAAAGCCAGCGGTCCAACATGAACCTGCCGAGAAAAGTTACCAGCAATTTCGCCGAGCAGGATAACTGTACCAGTGGGGTAGGTTGTTCCTGTAACGGTAAAGGACTGCATCGCCATGAGCGGATGCTGGTTTACCAACGTCGCTTTCACAATAGCGCCCATGGCAGCGCGACGATTGATTTGTGTTCTATCAAGTGGAATGATGGTGTAGGTGGTCTGGTCTAATGTTACCGTCATGATGTGAACTGGCTCAACGTTTCCAGCTATATCTATGGCGTGATATTCGAGAGTGTTGACACCATTTTGAGAAATGGTGAACGGGATTGTATAGGCCAACCACGCCCCACCATTCAGACGATAAGCTAGGTGTCCCAAGCCAGACGGTCCGCCGTCAAGGCCGGAAAGTGCTGCGGTAACGGCAGTGGTATAAACCTGTGTCGGCTCCACAATAGGAGAGAGCGTTACAGTGCTCGTGGGAGTCGTTGTGTCTACCTGAACCATAGTCTGTTGAATTGGCTCGACATTACCCAACCAGTCAATTGCATGATAATAGACTGTATCTCCATGAGCGGCAGTAAAATTCCCGGTATAGGTCAACCAAGAGCCAGAGTTGATTTTGTACTCCGTGCGCTCTACTCCAGATAAGGTGTCGATAGGATTTAGAGTCACAGTTACCGGTTCGCTGAGATGCCATCCGTTCTTACCCTGTTGCCCAGAGACGGACTGAACAGTCAATGGCGGAGCAGGATCGAAAGGTATCGTCCCCGTCCCTCCCAATGTAAACGTATATTCACCCAGGTAATTGTGTAAATAATCAAAACCAAAGCCATTCTTGACATTGTCGATCGCGTGCCAGAATGTGGTGTTCTCGAAAGTGAGAACGTCGCTTGTTTGTGCACCCTGCCTGGCATAAATTCTAATCCGGGATTGTTGCTCAAATGGAGGGATACCAAGCGACACAAGCTGGGAGGGTGTTCCTAAATTGATCTGAATTTCGTGTTGTTCACCTGTATCCACAAAGGTGATTTCCGCGACCAATTGTGCCGTAGAAGGGACGCCAGTTTGATCCATCACATTCACAAGCACATTCGCCTTTGGTATGATGGGCGTATTGTGGCGTGGGGGATTGCCATGAACAGGATCAATCGTGACTCCTACTTCTTCTCCAACATCATATATACAATTGTTGTTGCTATCGTTAAAAAAACCATGTAGTTTAAAAATGTTATCCAGATTAGCGGTTGTGTAGCCCAGTTGCGGCGCTTGGTTGGTCAATCGATCGTATAGATCTTTTATTGTTTGAGCATTAGCTGGATTGACTATATTGCCCCATAATTGGTCTTTTGTCAGCTGTATATTGTCCACATAAGTAGTCTGAGTTAACTGCGTGCTACAATTCACGGTATTACTGGGAAACTTTGAGACCTTATTAAAAACATGTTGGATTGTATGTGGAATTACCTTATAGGATTCTTGTTTTCCGCTCGAGTCATATAAATCATACAATAATGCAGCAACTGCTACATCTTCGCCACTGTTTGTGCCCCAAGATGTCCAAATGGTCCAGTTTTCAGAGTCTCGTTCCAAGTCTGCAATGCCATCATACCAGTCACCGTTTATATTTTTTTCTTTTCCAATAACCATTGCCCAGAACATAGCATAGCCTTCCAGCCACGAATCACCGGTTGTGCTATTGCAAATGCCGCCATGGTTTGCACAATCACGTTGTGGCATAGTTTGCGCAAAGTGCATAAGGCCATGAAAAGTTTCATGCCATTCCCTGTTCATTGGCCGACTAGAATCATTATAGTGCGACGCCCTTCCTTCCCCAAGGACGATATCAACGTAATTGCCATTACGGCAACTAGTAAGATCACCACCGCGACAGGCATATGCACCTGTTGTTAAAGGAGAAAAGACACTGACATATGTAGGAAATCGTTTGTTGAATGGAGCAGCAGCGATGAATTCAACAACTTGATGTTCATGGTAGTAGATAGCACCAGCATCATCTAGCAAGTTGCTATCGTCTGCCATCGTAAGACTTGAAAATGCCACAGGCAGTACAGTCAAATTGTTCCGGTTGCTAAAGTTGAAATTGATTACCGTAGTGGGTATAGAATACTTTGAAACATTCTGCAGTACTTGAATTACATCACCATGCTGGATTCGATTATTGCTTTTGGTACTGCCAAACAATAGTGCAAAGCCAGGGCTAGCAGAATTTTCTACGGACCCTTGTCGATTCTGTAAAGATACTCTTACACTGTAGCCGGGCGCAGCTAACAGATTTTCGAATTTGTATTCGCCATTACTATCTGTAGAAGTGCTTTCTATTACTGCTTCGTTGTACAATAATTCGACCTTTAAATCTGCTAGTCGAGATCCATTTGTTCCTCCACTATGGGCATTGCTAGTGTCTGTAATTCCGTCAGACACATTACCTATGATCTTCATCTTATTGACGACACCGCTTCCGCTATCGCACCACGGATTATCGTTGGGCCACCGCACTTCTGCACCACTCACTAACTTTAGAGATTTCAACACATCTTTAGATCCATGCCATTGATGATCGCCCTGATCTATGTGATCGGGAGATAGGACTACCTCTTGTGGATAACTACTGTACTTCGGCTTCCACCCTTGGTCCTGGCCACGCCTGTTCCAAGCATCTAAATACAGGTAGACAACTTCTCCTAAAGGTAAACCGCTCCAATCCAATGAGAAAGAAGTGATTGAATTCTCTGTCATTTCACGCCATTCTCGGCTTCCATCACTCTTGACTACAACAAAGTACACATCATAGGGATCCGACTGATTGTTAGCGTTGGGATAACCAGGAGCACGATAAGATCGTGTTGTAACATTAAGTTTGGCTTTACCATTCTCATCTGCAACGATTAATCTAACGTCACAGATAGCTGGGAAATAAGTGTGCGCAGAAAAATTGCCCTCGCCTTGTTTTCGAGAAATAAAACCTCGTTCAAAATAACTAATTGGTTCTCCTCCAAAGCTCCAGGGATAATGACCATTGGGATCGTTTTCAGCTGCCACAAAGTAATCTGGCGCAATGGTCTCATCGCTGACGGGGGCACCTAACCAGCTGCCCGGCCCATTTTTTTGACCAGATTCATCCCATGTATCTGCATATTTTTCCATTATCCAACCATGAATCACATAAGCCTTTTCCTGGATATTGTTCCATACGATGAGCGTCTTTCCCCAATTGGCGGTCTCAGGAAAGTCTTGTGTCCACTCATTGATATTACGATCTGCCCACCACTCATGAACGCAATTGGTTGGTAAGCCAAGCTGTGAAGTGCCACCATTGCGGGCATAGGCAGCAACGAAGGCTTGGGTAACCTTGTTGGGAACGCCTGGACCCTCACCAACACCGCAGGGTTGCTGCAAAAGGCCACTTTCTGACAGAGATTGACTGTCCATCGCCAGATTGAAGCTCGCCTGTGTCTGCGGCACGCTGGATAAGACGATTGCTAAAACCATAAGAACAGATACAACAGAACGAATTTGAGACATTGATTGAGATTTCATTGCCATCCTCCAAAAGTAATTAAGCGCGAAAGCGGCTAGTGATGAGTGAAATATACCAAGCGAAAAAGGACTAAGCCCTCAATGCTATCGCGGTTATTGCGGCAGTCGCTGTTTGATCCACTTCATTATTTGTGGTTGGATTGCCTGGTCCTTCATCGCTCCAGCCTGGAGCCAAGTTACTGCATTACTACCTCGGTCCGTCCAATTTGCCGCTCCAAAGCATCACGGATGTCGCTGTGAATATCGGTAGTAATTTGCAACAAGGTCTTCTGGCGATCGCAAACAGCCGGACGCAACGCATCAGGATGGTGTGGCAGCCAATGCTTCAATGCTTTCAATTGTGCATCAAGACACGATGATCGTGGCATGTGCCTTTCGTTGGAACAAGGTTGGTTGGAGACAATCAACCAGGTAGACCCACTTTGCGTTCGGGTTGTAGATCGTGCCATCGCTGGCAAAGATGGGCGATAGAGTACCAGCTTGTCATGGTATTAAGCGTAGACGACATTGCCTATCAATGGTCATTCGACAAGGTTGGTGTAGGGCCGCCAGTTTTCGCCGACAGGGTTGGCATGCCGACCGGTGTATTTAGCTAATCCAGGAAATTGCCACAAATCAGACACAACCAGTCTTTCATTTTCGCATCAGGGGTAAATAGACATGCTTGTTGCGTAGCTCGCAGCCGGCCGGTGAATCAAAGACATAGCCTATAGCCCCTTCATAGGTCCAGCCATCGCGACCTCCGCCTAGTTCATCCCAGCTGGTGGTGTAAAAGTGCTTGCCAAAGCCGCCATGGTAATATCGGTGAAGCGGGATGCCGCCATACTTCCCATCAGGAAGCACATAGGCGTTAATGCCTTCATAGGCATAGCCCCTGGTCTGGGCAGAAGCGACCTCGTCAGCACGGGTGGTATAGAAATGATCTTGGCTGGTGTTGTTCCACAAACGGTGCAAGGGTATGGTGCTGGTTCCCTGTAGTTGTGGGAAAACGAAGGCTTGAACCCCTTCGTACTGCCACTCGCTGGTGCCGGCCCCCAGTTCACTCCAAAGCCGGGTGTAGAAATGGCTGCGCGTTCCGGCCCGATAATAGCGATACAAAGGCACCCGCGAACACGCTGTCAGCGTGTTCTGCACGTTGACCGGCGTGCTGCTGGAGCCACTCTGTGAATTCGCAAGTTCTGCTGTTTTTCCGTTAGCGGCGACGGCCCTCGCTTGCAACTGGTGAATGCCGTTGCCATCCCAAGCAGTATCCCAGTCGAAGTAATAGCCGACATTA
>JAUQXC010000087.1 GCA_030834825.1 Thermoflexales bacterium | reverse complement strand
CAGCACCGTGGCGGTGGGGGGAATCGCCTCGGTATTCAGCGTATTCAATCGTTGGACGTAGTCCAGGATATCCGACAGCTGTTCCTGATACAAGGTTTCTTCGGTTTCAGTCAGTTGGAGTTTCGCCAGTTCGGCAATGTGTTGAACTTCAGCGCGAGTCAGTGACATAGGGCGATTATATCAGAACAACTATCAATGAACAACACTTGCACTGCATCCGCGCTCGCCTCAGCGTACCCGGCCTCCTACGCCGGCGATGTGCTGAGCGGGTGTCCGGCTAAACAAGGCATAGTGAATCAAGGTCTGGCCGTTAAACCCAGCTGACCGTGGCGACCCCTGCACCCAAGTGCTTGACGCTTTGCCGTAAGGTTTGATACAACTGGGAGACGGTTTGAATGGAGAGAGCATTATGATCAATTGGATTGGCAAACTGCATCAGCAGCTAGTTACACATCAATTCTATCCGGTGCTGTTATCGAGCACACTCGCGATCGGGCTGTGGGCGGGCCGTTCGTGGGTGTGGGCGCCGCGTGGTTTTCGGTTCCTGGTCTGGAATCTCTTTTTGGCCTGGTTGCCCTATCTCTGGAGCCTCTGGGCAGCGAGCACTCATCGACGTCAGCCACGCCGCTGGTGGCTGCTGTTGTTGCCCAGCGCGTTGTGGTTGCTCTTTTTTCCGAACGCCCCCTACCTGGTCACCGATTTAATGCATTTGCGACATTATCCGCCCGTGCCGTTGTGGTACGACATTGGTATGTTGATCTCGTTTGCATGGGCAGGCTGTTTCCTGGCAGTGATCTCGCTGAACAGCATGCACAAGATTATCCTGGGTTACACGGGGCGCGTCGTGAGCTGGCTGATTGTGCTGGGGATGCTGGGACTATGCGGGTTGGGAATTTACATGGGACGGTTCCTGCGCTGGAATAGCTGGGACCTCTTCCTCTATCCGACCGAGGTGATTGGTGACATCCTCCACCGCCTGGCGCATCCCTTCAGCAACCTGCAGACGTATGGCGTCACATTGCTGTTCGCCACCTTCCTGTTCGTCTGCTACTGGACCTTCATTTCGATGAAACAGCGAACCTAACGCACCGCCGGACTTTCTCAGCCTTGAGAAAGCCCGGCGGTTCGAGTTGACGAATTTTCAAAGAGCGTGGCTTACACTTTGTAAGCCTGCTTGGCTTCCTGCAACAACGCCTGTATTTCCGCCGCGGCGTCGGGCAAAGAGACATTCGCAGCGGCGGCCCATTCACGATACAGACTGTGGCTAAGCCGCTGCAATAGCGTCATATCCGCTTCGCTCAGTGGCCGTTTCCAACTTTGCGCCGAGAGATCGCGCACCACCTCGCATAAACTTTGAAACGATCCCTGCTTGACTCGCTCGTTGATGAGCAGTCGCCGCTTGTTGTGATCGCGCTCCAAGACACCTGGCCGG
>JAUQXC010000932.1 GCA_030834825.1 Thermoflexales bacterium | reverse complement strand
TGGCATTCGCTGGGAATCGAAGCAGTTAGATCCCAACATTGGATTGGATCCGCTGGGTGACTATATCGGTTTGCTGCTCGTCCAGATTGTGGCGATCGGTATCACCATGTTCTGGGCGCGGTTGTATCATCAGGCGCGGGCTGTGTCGCGGGTGGACGAGTTTTACGGGGTGTTTGGCGCCATCTCGATCGGCATGATGATGTCCGTCGCCATCTCAACGCTGCTGTTCAAGAACCTCGAGTTCGACTTCCCCCGCACGTTGATCATCTATTCGTGGCTGCTCACGCTGATACTGGTGATGACCGGGCGTCTGATCTATCACGCCGTGCAGTGGCGCGTGCAGGCCCGGGGCATGGGCCGCGACAAAGTGCTGATCGTGGGCACCGGCGATACCGGCAAACTGGTACTGGAGAAAATCAAAGGCTCGCCACACCTGGGCTACGAGGTGATCGGCTTTGTGCACAAGAACGGCGAGCTGGAACCGGACAACGTGTTGGGGGTGCCCGTGCTGGGCAATGCCGAAAATTTATCGCGCCTGATCGACGAGCGGCAGATCGACGAAGTCATCATCGCACTGCCGGAAGCGTCGGACGCAGAAATGCTGGAGTTGATCTCCAAATGTTCCAAAGCCTCGCTCAGTATCAAGGTCTTTCCGGACGTGTTTCAAATCATCGCGACGCAGGTGACCATTGACGATCTGGGCGGGTTGCCGCTGCTGAGTGTGCGCGACATACGCCAACACGGCTGGCGGTTAACCGTGAAGCGTCTGATGGATGTAACGCTCAGCGCGATCGCGTTAGTGTTGATCTCACCGTTATTGTTTATTACTGCCATCCTGATCAAACTTGAATCGCCCGGCCCGGCGTTCTATGTGCAGGAACGCATGGGCCTGGACGCCAAACCCTTCAAGATCATCAAGCTGCGTTCCATGCGCCAGGATGCCGAAGCCAATGGCCCCGGCTGGACCACACCCAACGATCCGCGCCGCACCAAGCTGGGCGCCTTTATTCGCAAGACCAATGTGGACGAACTGCCGCAGTTTATCAATGTTCTGCTGGGCGATATGAGCCTGGTTGGTCCCCGTCCCGAGCGTCCCGTTTACGTGGAGCAATTCCGCCGCACGATTCCCCGCTATATGGAGCGCCACAAAGAAAAAGCCGGCCTCACTGGCTGGGCGCAGGTGAACGGGCTGCGCGGCGATACCTCGATTAGCGATCGCACCAAGTACGATCTGTGGTACATCGAGAACTGGTCGCTACTGCTGGACATTAAGATCATCATCCGTACGGCGCTGCGGATGTTTACCGACAACAACGCATACTAATTTCATAGCTGTCACACCTGCTGCGAGCCGGACAGTAGTGTCCGGCTCGCGGGTGTTAGCGGCCTAAAAATTGGCTTTCGAAATTTCAGGGGAGCGGTGTCGGCGTCGGCCACGCATAAGGTGTTGAAGTTGGCAGCAGATAGGGAGTTGGCGTTGACGGCATAAAGGACGTTGGTGTGGGTGGTGGTATATAGGGCGCTGGCGTCGGTGTCGGTGAGGCAAGAGCGTCGGGTGTCGGCGTGGACGGCGGCACATAGGGCGCTGGCATCGATGTCGGTGAGGCAAGAGCGTCGGGTGTCGGCGTGGCTGGTGGAGCAGGCCACAATGAATACACTTGCTGTGTGCAATACAGCAAACGACCGTTCACTCCCGGCTCAATCAGATTGATGCGCACCACCAGCCGATCGGCATCCGGCACTTCATTGGCGTAAGCGAAGCCTTGACCGTAAACGATCTGCCCCGGCATAAAATCGGCCTGATTCGCCCAGAAAGGCCGATCGGTGGGCACCTCTTGCACATTGCAGTCTGCCACCGCTTCCTCCGGTCGCACAGCAAACGCCACAACATGCGCGATGACATCGATTTGACTGGTCGTGGTGATCGCCGCGCCGAACGAGAAACCAGAGCTGTCGAGCGGTATCAAGGAATCGGGCGTAAATGAAGTGACGATTGAACCAAACGCAGACGTATCCGTCGGGTTGGGTGTCGGAGCGGGTGTGCCGACAAATGACGGCAGTGATTTCAGATAGTCGATGGCTGGCAGGTTTAATTGCGCCAGATGCAGTTCAGGTTTGCCGTCTGACTCTGAAACAAAGACAAAACCGGAGCTATCGGGCAACCATGACACACTCAGCAAATCGCTAGGGGGAACGTTGTTACTGAACCGAAAGAGCGGCGCCTGCTGCCAGGAGGACGGCAGGCCGGCAGCGACGACGACAACCTCGGTCTCGGTCTGAATGGCCACGAATTGGCCATTGGGTGACAAGGCCGCATGGGTAAGCGCGTTGGCGGAAAAGACCGCCAGGGTATGCGCCGGTATTTCGTCCAGGCTGGTTCGACCCACCTGAATACTGGTACCCTGCTGCTGGAGATAGACGATGTAGGGTGGCGCTGCGACCATCACCTGCACCGGATCAGGTAACACTAATACCGCCTGGCTGTTACCCTCTAGATCGCTAAACATCATTTGTCCATTACCCACATAGAGCGGGTGCTGATTATCAAACCAGGCTGGCCACTCATAGGGTTGTTCATCAGCCGATTGAATGAACAAGTCGTCAGAGAGGTCGTCAAGTGAGAGGGCGATGAGCGCAGTGCCGTTCGAAAAAGCCAGGCGGGCGCCCGACGGCGACCACTGGGGCGCGGCGTTCTTCAGCCAGTGAGCACCTGAGTACACTACACGTTTGTTCGAGCCATCAACATCCATCACAGTGTAATCGACCAGCACTGGTCCATCAGGTGAAGGCACATTGTGCTGATAAGCGAGGCGTGTCCCATCGGGCGACCAGGATGGCGCCATGTCGGGCTGCGGATCATCAGTGAGACGTGTTTCAACTTTCGTGTTCAGATCCAGCACATAGATGTCCCAATTGCCATCACGCTCACTGGCATAGGCCACACGTCGTCCATCGGGGGATACCGCAGGGCGAAAGGCACCAGTCACGGTGTTGGTTAGACGCTGCACTTGAAAAAAGTCGCGGCCGCTCGGCAACGTGGGTGTCGGTCGAACATTGAAAGGCGTTACCGGTAGCGCCGTTGTCATCAACGGCAGCGGGGTGGTGGACCCCACCGGACTCGGTTCCGTAGCAAGCGGTGATTGGGTAGCGAGTTGCAGCTGGGTGGTAAAGAACGCTTGCAGCAACAGAATCAATGCCGCCAGCGCTCCCAGGCCGAGCGCATAACTGAACATTCGCTGTGGCAACCTGTTCTTTTGCAAACGCGACAAAACCCCAGGCGCGAACTTCGGGACAGGCGCGGCATCCCAACGTTGGTGCAGCGTCTCAGTGAGCGAAGCTTGCAGTTCCGACAGATCAGCTGCATAGGTGCGGCAGGCCGCACAGACACGCAGATGCTCGTCGACAGCAAGCCGTTCGTTGAGCGTCAGTGAAGCGCGGCCTAATTGGAGATAAGCACGAATTCGTTCGTGAGAAAGCTCAGACATGTTCTTTCAACCATTCCCGCAGCTGTTCGTGGGCCTGCTGCAGCCAGGTGCGCACCGTGCGTTCGCTGACACCCACCAAGTGCGCGATGTCATCGAGTTTTAGATCATGGTAGTAGCGCAGGATGACGACTTCGCGCTGCTTGTCATTCAGACGCTGTAGCGCCTGCCAGACCGCCCGATCGGCTTCCCGCGCGATGGCGAGCTGTTCCGTGCGCGGCTCGGCAATTTTTTCGGCAAAGCGCAGCGCCTGCCAGACCTGCGTCAGCCGTTCGCGCGCGCGCCGTTGGCGTAGTCGCCCGCGGCAGACATTCAACGCGATGGCATACAACCACGTAGCAAAGCTGGCCTCGCCGCGATATGAGCTTAAGCGCCGGACCGCCGTGATGAAGGCATCCTGCGTCGCTTCATCGGCTTCAGCCGGATCGTCCAGCATCGACAAGGCCAGACGATAGAGGCGTGATTCGTAGGCGTGAATCAGCGTCTCGATCGCGACCGCATCGCCCGCGCAGCTTAAATGAATTAACAAGGTGGTGTCGATGTTTTCCAAGTCGCTCATTAGATGCGTCTCACCCCAAAAAGTGGAAGCAACACCCAAACATTCTACCGTAACTTATCTCTAACGCATTTCTAGTACCCTGATGCTTGACACACTTGCAAGGCCTGCGCTATAATTTATACGTCATAAATTAGCACTCTCGACACGAGAGTGCTAATTACTTGACTGAAAAATTATGGCCGAACTTACCTCTCGTCAGCAATTAATTTTGGGCCTTGTCATTCGCGAGTACGTCGCCAGTGAGACGGAAAACGAGGATGGTACGCGCCGCGTCCAACCAGTTGGATCGAAAGGACTGGTGGAACGCTACAACCTGGACATCTCACCTGCGACGATCCGCAGTGAACTAGCCAGGCTTGAAGACCAGGGCTACCTTACCCATCCGCACACCTCGGCGGGCCGTATTCCCACAGATTCAGGTTATCGCTACTTCGTCGAGACGCTGATGGGCGAGGTCAATCTCTCGGCGGAAGAACAACGCACTATCGTACACCAGTTCCATCAGGCTCGACTTGATCTCGATCAATGGATGAAGCTGGCCGCATCGGTGCTGGCGCGCACGTCGGGCAGCGTTTCCATTGTCACCCCGCCGCGCGCGCAGGAAGCGCGCCTGAAACACCTGCAATTAATCTCGACGCAAGGCCGCCTGGTGCTGCTAATCCTGGTCTTCATGGACGGTGCGGTGAAGCAAGAGATGTTAACCTTGGCCGATCCGTTGGGGCAGCCCGATCTGGACTCCGTCTCGGCGAAGTTAAATGCCACGTTTAACAATCGCACGGCGGCAGAGATTAAATCCCGTCGATCGGAGCTCTCCGCCCTGGAGGCCGATGTGCTGGCGCGCGTCACCGAGATCATGAACCGCGCCGATCAGTGGGCGGCCGCCGACATTTATCGAGACGGCTTGAGCGAAGTGCTACGCAAGCCGGAATTTGAAGATCGTGAATCGGCGGAAGGGCTGTTGAAGGTCTTTGAAGAACGATCGCTGCTGGAAGATGTGCTCAGCACCGCGTTGAATCCGGCCGTCAACGGCGTGCAGGTCGTCATCGGCAGTGAAGGCCGCTGGGCCGAGCTGCACGATTGCAGCTTGGTGCTGTCACGGTATGGCGTGGCCGATCGAGCCACGGGCGCGGTCGGCGTCGTAGGACCCACGCGCATGCCCTATGGGCGCACCATTTCTGCCGTGCGGTACGTCTCGGTATTGATGACCAACTTAATTTCGGATATCTTCTAACCATGACCAAGAAAGCCCAACGCATCGCCAAACGGATACACGTCAAAGATAGGAATCGAGTGAGCTCGTCCATGGAATCCAGACAGGAAACAGCAGAAATTCAAGCTAAGGCAGAACAACTTGCCGCATTGGAAGCAAAAGTGACCGACTTAGAAACGCAAGCCGCAGCCTTGTCCGCGCAGACGCAGGCAGTGCAAGCAGAATGCGATCAGCTCAAGGCGCAGGCGGCCGAGAATTTGGACGGCTGGCAGCGCGCCCGCGCGGAATTCACCAACTATAAGCGGCGGGTCGAAGCCGAACGCACCGAACTGGCCGCCAGTGCAGGTGCCGAAGCGTTGAAGCGCGTATTGCCCGCCGTCGATGATTTTGAGCGCGCCATGCAGACGCTGCCTGACGACCTGAAGGAACATCCCTGGGTCAACGGCGTGTTGATGGTGCAGCGCAAACTCAATGCCGCGCTGGAACAATCGGGCATCACGCCGCTTGCCACCACCCCCGGCGATACTTTTGATCCCAACATTCACGAGGCTGTGACCCACGAAGATTCCGAGCAGTTCACCAGCGAGCAGATCATCGGCGAAGTGCAGCGTGGGTATAAGCTCGGCGAACGAGTCTTGCGGCCGGCGATGGTCAGAGTTGCACGGTAAGGGTCGCGCCGCGTATTGATCGAACTCACGGGCGAACACGTGCCGCAATCCTGCTTACCGCGCAGGGCAGCTTCGAAGTTCGCCCTCACTCAGAAATTATTCTACGGAGAAATCAGCATGGGCAAAATTATCGGTATTGACCTGGGCACCACCAATTCGGTCGTCGCAGTGATGGAAGGCGGTGAGCCAGTCGTCATCCCCTCATCCGAAGGGCCGCGGTTGATCCCTTCGGTCGTGGCCGTCAATCCCAAGACGCACGAGCGCAGTGTAGGCCAGGTCGCACGGCGGCAGGCCGTCGTCAATCCTGAAAACACCGTCTTCTCGGTGAAACGCCTGATGGGACGCAAGCAGCGGGATGAGCAGGTGCAGAAGGCCCTCAAGCGTCTGCCCTACAAGATCGAAGAAGCGCCCAACGGCGACTGCCGGGTGGTGATGGACGGCAAGGAATATTCGCCGCCGGAAGTCTCGGCCATGATCCTGCAGAAGATCAAGCAGGATGCCGAAGCGTATCTGGGCGAAACCGTCACCCAAGCCGTGATCACGGTGCCGGCGTACTTCAACGACTCACAACGCCAAGCGACCAAGGACGCAGGGAAGATTGCGGGGTTGGAAGTACTGCGCATCATCAACGAGCC
>JAUQXC010000931.1 GCA_030834825.1 Thermoflexales bacterium | reverse complement strand
CAGCATGATAGTAGCTAAACCCGTGGCGCTGAATCGTCTCGGTAGCAGGCGTCACTGCGCAATGGACACGGCCTTATGGTGATGCTGGCTTGAACGGCGATGAGGGTGCGCTTACTTTATTGTAAGCGGCAGATAACTTCTCCATTGGAACGTAGCTGTGACGATCTTGGTTGCATCCATCGTGAGTGTGATGGGATTGGTCGTGCCGCTGAGAGCGCCGCTCCAACCCGTGAAGGCCGAGCCGGTGCCGGGCAGGGCGGTGAGGGTGACGACAGTGCCATAGGCGAACGTGGAGCCGGATGGCTCGCTGGTGATCGCGCCGTTCCCAATCGTATTGAGAGTAAGCGTATAAGTATTGAGTGCGAAGGTCCCCGTGATATTCTTGTCTGCGTCCATCGTCAGCGTGATGGGATTCGTCATGCCGCTGAGATCGCCGCTCCAACCGGTGAAGGTTGAACCAGCGTTAGGCAGGGCGTTGAGTGTGACTACTGTGCCATACGCAAACGTTGGGCCGGATGGCTCGCTGGTGATCGCGCCGTTCCCAATCGTATTGAGAGTAAGCGTATAAGTGTTGAGCGTGAAGGTGCCCGTGACGCTCTTGTCCGCATCCATCGTCAAAGTGATGGGATTGGTCGTGCTGCTGAGATCACCGCTCCAGCCAGCAAAGATCGAATCAGCGCCTGGCGTGGCCGTGAGGGTGACGACAGTGCCGTAGTCAAACGTCGAACCGGACGGTTCACTCGTGATCGCGCCATTGCCGAGCGTGTTGAGGGTGAGGGTGACGGCTACGCCTTCCACCTCATAAGCACCCAGATCCACAAAGGGCAGGGTGCCAAGGCCGGTATCAGGAATACCGGGGACATTCATGCGCCGCGGGTTGCCATCACGATCCACACTGACCGTAACGCTGAAGTTATTACCGGCGTCGATGACGGGGGAGGTCGGAAGCAAGTGGTAGTCGCCCGTGGTCGTTGGCGCAACAGTAGCGGTAATGGGTGATACGAACTGCGGATCGAGATTAAGATTGCCGGTTCCGGTATAGACTCCGCTGGCCCAGAATACATCGCTGTAAGCGAGGTTGGGCAGGCTGGTGCCCACGTTGCTGATTTCAGGGTCGGCGTAGGCATCATTACCCCACAGAATACAATTGACGAGCGTGGGATTGCTATCGTTGTTGTAAATACCCCCCCCATTACCATAGCCAGCCCGGTTGCCGCCGAAAGTGGCGTTGATCAAGAGGGGATGACTTCCCTCCTCATTCGCTATGCCGCCGCCATAGCCTGTGGCCTGGTTGCCGCTGAGCACGACATTGTTGAGGTACGGGCTGCTTTGGAAGTTGCGCATCCCGCCGCCATCGTTGGCCGAGTTGCCATTGAAGGTAACGTTGGTCAATATAGGATTGCTATCCCAATCGTTCTCCATTCCACCACCACTGGTAGTGGCTTGGTTGCTGATGAAGTTCACATCGATCAAGGTGGGGTGACTGCCAACCGTGTTAAGCATTCCGCCCCCATTGCTGGCGAGGTTGCTGGTAAACGTGACGGTCATCAGCGTAGGAGCACTGGCGTCGCGATTGTACATCCCGCCGCCAGAGCTAGCCTGGTTATGACTGAAGGTGACATTGGTTAGGGTGGGATCGCTGCTTGAGTTTTGCAGTCCGCCGCCATAAGCATCAGCCTGATTGTCGTCGAATATGACGTTGGTCAGTATGGGATCGCTGCTGACGTTGTACATTCCGCCTCCGCCACTCATGCTGTTGCCAATAGCCGAGTTTCCGGTGAAAGTAACATTGTGCAGTGTGGGGGTACTGACAAAGTTAAACATCCCTCCTCCGCCATTTCCAAAGTAAGAAAGGTTATTGGTGAAGGTGACATTGGCTAAAATAGGATTAGCTTGATCATTGTACATTCCGCCGCCGTCACTGGCCTGATTCTCACTGAAGGTAACTGTGATCAATGTAGGGGCGCTGTTGGAACCATTGTACATTCCCCCCCCATAGTTCAGGGCTTGGTTATGGCTGAAAGTGACATCCGTCAGAATGCCTGTGTGGGACTGGATGTTATACATTCCGCCCCCATCCCCGGCTTGGTTGTTGGAGAATGTGACGTGGGTCAATGTGGAGCTGGGATTAGTACCCGTGTTATACATTCCGCCACCGCTTTGGTCGGCCACATTATTCTCAAAGGTGACGTCGGTCAGTACAGGACTGCCACTCTCATTGAACATTCCTGCCCCTAATGAGGACTGACTGTTTATGAGTGTGACCGTGAGGAGCGTTGGACTGCTGGAATTGTTACAGATACCACCACCCCCATAACCCGCCTGATTACCGGTGAAGGTGACACTGATCAACGTGGAACTATTGTAATTCTCGAAGCATGTTCCGCCTCCGGTCCCATCAGTCCGGTTATGGCTGAAGACCACATTCGTTAGAGTAGAGCCACCTTCGTAGTCGATCATGCCACCACCTCGCTCCGTGGTGTAATTGTCACTGAAGGTGACATCGGTTAAGGTGGAGTTGCTGGAATCGTTATACAGTCCACCGCCAAAGCGCGCCTCATTGTCGTTGAAGGTAACATTCAGCAGCATCATATTGCCGGAAAGGTTGTACATTCCACCACCGTAGCCGGAAGTCCGATTGCCGCTGAAAATGACATTGGTCAACGTGGGGGTCCCGTAAAGGGTATACATCCCGCCCCCGTACCCAGTTTGGGTAACGTTGCCAGCCTGGTTGTTGCTGGCGATGACGCTAATCAGCGTTAGATTACCGTAACCGTAAATGCCTCCACCACTGTAGTAAGATTGATTCCCGCTGAGGACAACATTGCTCAGAGTGGTAGTCCCAGTGTTAAACACCCCACCACCATTCTCATCAGGATAGGCGCCAGTGGCCTGCCCAGCAGTGATGATGAAGCCGTCAATCGTGATGGTGTAGTCAAGAGTCAATACATGGTAGGCGTTATCTCCGATGATGTTGCCGGTATCCGTCACTATACCACTGGGAGTCGTCAAATCATCATGATCCAGATCGCCGCTGAGAACGGTGGGATACGCCACCCAGTCGCGTTCACTGAGCGCGGTTTCATTACCAGCAAAGCCGCCATAGAGAACCACATCTCCCTGAGGATGAAAAGTAGCGAGACGGTTCCCAGCAGCACCAGGTATATAGATACCTTCGGCCACCCAGATTTCGCTGCCGGAGGTGGCTGTGATGAGTGCATCTTGGAGGTCGGTGTAAGCCGTAGTCCAGGTGAGACCATCGTGCAGCGGGCCGGGCGCATCGGTATCGACATAGATCGGATCAGTCTGTGGTGCGAGCGACGAGACCGATCCGGTGGCGTGGTTCGGATTGGGTGCCAGAGCGACGACGGGGCTCCAGGGAGCAATGATGAGTCCAGCAACCAAGAGAATTAGGTTGAAACGGAACAAGCGGGTACGCGACATGATGAACTCCTGTTAAGAATGAGGCGAGATGAAATGGTATGTGACAAGGTTCGTCTTCTGCCCAGTAGCCCGTTGTTGAACAAGCACCATGCGAGCGCGTAGTGAGCACCCGAAGTGGTGGCGAAGCGGGCGAGAAGGTCAGCCAGATTGCAGTATAGTCCGGCTTCTCTGATCACGTCAATTGACGAATGTCATATGATCGGGTGTGGCCGTGTGATTTCACCGATGGTGGAGTGGGCGGCTCAATTATTCTTGAAGGCTTGTGTAGCCTAGATGTTAATCGATACGAACGACTCGCCTTTCTGGGTCAATGCAAACGTCGTCTTCTGCTGTTCCAGCGATAGCTCATACTCACCCAGAAAGCCCGTGAACGAAAACTGCCCGTGGGCATCGGTGGTCATCTTCGTGGGAGCAAGCCACCATTCGCCCTTGATGAGCTTCAGCAATTCATCATAGGCGGGCTTGGGCGAGTGATCTTGGCG
This sequence comes from Thermoflexales bacterium, assembly GCA_030834825.1. Taxonomy (GTDB): domain Bacteria; phylum Chloroflexota; class Anaerolineae; order Fen-1058; family Fen-1058; genus Fen-1058. Next base: position 7,955 of record JAUQXC010000931.1, on the reverse strand, counting down.
CAGCAAGCCGGCGGGCGCATGGAGCCAGCCGCCATCGGTGATGTCCCACCACGTGATGGCTTCCACCAATGGATGGGCCATGAGGGTCTTGTAGTGTAAGACCACTTCGCGGGCCTGGCGTTCCTCACCTTCAGGCGTGCTGGGCCAGTCACTCACTTGATAATCGTTCAGATCGACGATCTCCGGCGGCATGAGGTGACCTGAAACCAGCGTGTTCTCAGTGAAGTGGATCGGCTTCTTGAAGCGCGCGAACTGATCGAGGACGAACTGTGTCTTTTCGACGCCCCAATAGCCCTGATGCATATGTGATTGAATGCCGATGACGTCGATGGGGATGCCGGCTTCCAGACAGCCCTCGACGAGGATGTCATACGCCGGTGAGACATCGAAGTCGTTCAAGAGCAAAGTTGCCTGGGGATTCGCGGTACGCGCCGTCTCGAATAGCGTGCGGATCAACTCAATGCGCCCCAGCTCTCTGCAGATGCGCGTGATCCCGTTATCGTAACGATCGAAGATGGGCATGATGACGGCTTCGTTGACGACATCCCACATATCGATCGCGCCAGCGAAGTCGGCCACATCACGCTGAATGCGCGCGATCTGGGCCTGCAGAATCTGGCGGTTGCTCAGAGGCAGCAGCCAGTCGGCGGTGAGGGTGTGCCAGCACAGGGGATGCCCTTTCGTGGCACATTGCTGATCGCGATACCAGCGCGCAGTGTTGAGGATGCGTTGTGTGTCCGGCTGGCCGCGCTGCGGCTCAAAGCGTCCCCAATAGAACGGCAGCGTGGCCTGATTGAAGATCTGTAGAAAACATTCATTGCGACGCTCGGCAAGTTCTTTCTCTGCGCCGGATAGCTCGCCATTTGCCAGAGCAATGGTGCTCTCCCCCCAGTTACTACCGAAGAGGAAGCGATGCTTCAGCTGTTGCACCACAATCTCTTGCCCGGCAAGCGGCGATCCGTTGTGGGTCACTGTCACTGTCGTCTGCGTCGCGCGCTGCTGCCGAATGTCTTGATCGAGGTTGTTCATGATCTTGATCGCTCCTGGGATGTTCGTAAGGGAAGTTCACGGCAAATGGATGCCGACGGGATACCCGGTCGCCAGCGCCCGCACGATTGAAGCCGGGGTCAACACTCTGAGAGGATAACTGATCGCTTGTGTTGTTAGACCTTCATAGCCTGCTGGACTCCAGCGCAGGAGGTGATGTCTCAACACCAGATAGGCGCTCTCTTCATCGGCTGTGACGAAAGTTCCGTCGGGTAGTTCTTCGATCGAGTAGCAGTCGCGGCGTTGGGGTGCCCGGGCCGCGATGCGTTCTGAATGCAGCGCCGCGTCTAACACCGTCGCCGCCGGTCGCGTGGTGTTCGCGAGTTCAGGATTGGCTTTGGCCCAGATATCTCGAAAGAGGTTAAAGCGATCGCGTTGGCATTTTGCGCAAGGGCGATGTCCGGCGGCGAGTGCCGTGGCTTCGTCGAGAAAGAACAGTTCGGTGTAATGGCCGGGCCGCATGATGGCGCGCTTGCGACCCTTGAATTCGAGCAGGCAGATGATCCAGCGCTGGCCTTGAAAGGCGCGTCGAATCTGTCCGTGTTCGTCGTGCAGGCAGCCGCGATTGCCGGTGAGCGTGCCGCGCGCCGGGCTGGCGATCAAGGTGCTAAAGGGTGTGACGCGATTTTGTCTGGGCATGGAGACGCTCGAGAAAGTCAACTATTGGCCGGTTAACGAGCGCTGACATTGGTATTCCTTCTCGATTGAGCTGGCCAGGCTTTCAAGCGATTGACGCACATCCGCCTGAGTGGTTGCCCAATTCGAAACGGAAATGCGCAGCGCGATTTGGCCATGCCATTGAGTCGTACCCATCCAACAAACACCAGCTTGCTGAAGACGGGCCACCAGCGAAGCATTAAAGGCATCTGTGTCGGCGATGCCGGGCGGCTCAACGCGCCACAGCACCTGATTGAGAACGACCTGATTGAGAACACGAACATGGGGCAGATCAGCGAGCTCGGCGGCAAAAGCTCGGGCCAGATCACAGCAGTTTTCGACGAGGTGCTGCACGCCCTGTTTGCCCAGGTGGCGCAGTGCAGCATAGAGGACGAAGCCGCGCGCCCGGCGTGAGTTTTCTGGTACCCACTGCGAGCCATCTCGATGCGCAGCATCCTCGGGGCCGGCGTAGGCGCAGCGGGCGATTTTAAGCTGGCGATGCGCCTCAGGAGAACGAACAATCACCATGCCGGAATCGTAGGGGACATTGAGCCATTTGTGCGCATCGGTGGCCCAGGAATCGGCCTCTCCGACGCCGGCCACCAGGTGCTTAAATCTGGGTGAGACAGCTGCCCACAGGCCGAAGGCACCATCCACATGCACCCAGGCGTGGTGTTTTTTAGCCAAAGCGATGATGTCCGCCAGCGGATCGAAGGCGCCGGTGTTGACGTTGCCGGCCTGAACACACACGATGGTTGGCCCCTCGCAAGTCTCGAGCGTTTGCCGGAAGGCTGCCACCTGCATGCGCCCTTCTCCATCGGCTTGAATGCTGCGAACGTGTTTAGTGCCCAGGCCCATCAGGCGAACGGCTGAGTGGATCGTGGCGTGACAACACTCGCCGCAGATGATGTTGAGCGGCGGTGCCCCGGACAGTCCATTGCCATCAATGTCCCAGCCATGTTTTTGGAGCATCACATTTCTGGCAGTGGTCAAAGCGGTGAAGTTCGCCATTTGCGTGCCGGTCACGAACCCTACGCTGGCAGTTTGAGGTAAGCCAAGCAGTTCCAGCAACCACTGCGCGACGACATCTTCGATGATGGAGGCTGCTGGGGAGGTCGTGTACACTTGCGCATTCTGATTCCAGATCGAGGTTAACCAATCGGCGGCGACACTCACAGGCGTCGCTCCGCCCACGACGAAGCCGAAGTAGCGCGGGCTGCCACTCTGGATCAGTCCTTTCTCAACGCCGGCGATCAAAGTTTGCAGGGCGATTTCCGGCGCTTCGCCTTCATCTGGCAAAGTCGTATTGACCAGCGACAGCAATTCATCACGTGACGCCGAAACACCCACGGGGAGACGAGGTAGGGTTTCACGGTAGCGAACGGCGGCCTGTGCTAAATTCATAAACAATTGTTTGGACATTGAACCTCGTTGGCGAGTGGTCGAGTCGATCAGCGCCGGGCGCGCTTGATCGATTTGATCAAGTGTTCGGCCCGCAAGTAGAAGCGGAGGAAAGTGCGCTGCATCCAATTGGGTAGATACAAGTACTGGCCGATGCTGCAGAGCTCTTTGAATCCCAGACGCCGGTAAATTGAGTAGCCCTGCTCGGTGGCGTGAAGGATACCGATGCGATATCCCTGTTCGCGCGCGGCGCACAAGGCCGCCAGGGCCATAGCCGTCCCCACACCTTGTCGGCGCACTCGGGGTAAGGCTCCAACATTATAAACGCCGGCGACTCCCGCCCCCAGGTACAAGGTGGAGCTACCCACAGCCTCGCCGTTCAGCAGCCCCAGGTAGTGATGCAGTGATCCTGCTTCAGCGAGCCCAACCTTGAGTATCGCTTCATACAATTGCGGCACGATCTTGCGCGGAATTTCGAAGCTGGTGATATACGGATCGATCCACTGCTGCACCTCGTCAGGGGTGCTGACCCTTTTCACCGTCAGCGCCGAATTGAGAGGAAGGTCTTTATTCAGCGTTTCCAGATCGACGGCCATACCTGGTGTGTCTGCCAGATGAAGTAGGCCGTTGGCGCGCAGCTGGTTGCCCAGATTATCCGGTCGAGTGGCGGGACCCGTCCACCACAACATGGGCTTGTGCTGTGTTTTGAACCTCGTCACGATTTCCTGAACGCGCTCGTCGAGCCGATCGGACATTATCCGGGCACGAATGACGCCGTTGAATAACGGGTGGGATATATCGCTGGCAAACCAGGCTAGGTCCGACTCGTCCTGATAAACGGCGTTAGGCAAACGCCCGAACAGGACCGACATCATTTCAAGCAGGTTGGCTTCGATGGCGGTGATCAAAGCTGCTGCGGAGAAATCATTCAAGATCTGGGTCACGTTTTACTCCAGTAGTAAGTTGTGTTGAGTCATCAGCGACTTCAGCCAGGAAGGCACGCACCGCACGCAGGTAGGCCGTGAATTGATCGCGGCGGATGCTGTGTCCGGCTCCAGGAATGTGCAGCATGCGCAGCTGAGGCAACCATTCCTGAAGAGCCAGCTTATGCTCTGGCGTTACCAGTGCGCCTCGCTCGGGATCGCCTGTGATCAACAAGACGGGACAGCGAACGCCACTCACGACGACAGGCCAATCGATGTTGAAGGGGCTGAGTTGATCGAAAAATTTGAGATTGACGCGCAGTTTGGAGTCGGCCCAGGGCGTCAGATCGACTTCAGGCCAGTGAGGAGATTCGGCACGCTGCGCGGCGATGAGGCTCTCGCGGCTTTGGCTCTGCAGAGCCGTGAGCCACGCGTGCGTTTGCCTTTTCCATTCTTCATTGAATGGTGGTGCGAAGTCGGCCGCCCACCACGGCGGAGGATCTTCCAACACAATCGCTCGCACCAAATTGGGGTGGCAGCCTGCCAGCATGAGGGTCGTCATCGCTCCCATCGAGTGGCCGATAACGACGGGTCGCGCTAAATTCAGTTCGGCGATTGCGCCTGCCACATCGTCGGACTGTTCCAGAGGACCATAACCTTGATCCGGCGCGTCTGAAAGACCGTGCCCGCGCGCATCGAGCATGACGACGTCATAGTTGGCCTCCAGATTTTGGGCGACGGACGTCCAGCAGAGTCCATCGTCCGAGAAGCCATGAGCCAGGACCAGCGGCGGCTTGGCACCGCCTGTGCGAGTGTAGTGGAGGCGGATGCCATTCGCGTGGATGAAATCGGATTGCCAGGAAGACATTCAGGTGCTCCTGATGGATAATTGGTGCTTACAATCTCTTCTTCGCGGTGCGGGTGGCCGCCGCCTTCTTGAGTACAGCCCGCTGAGCCGTTGTTGATCAAGTGCTGTCACTAACCTTGACGCCTGCTACGTAGAGACGTCCGGCGTCAAGTTCGCGAGCCATGTCGGGGATCAGGAGGTGCAGATTCTTCTTATACGCTTTCTGCCAGAGTCGGATCAACAAAGTGCGTGCTGCTTCATTCACATGCACGGTATCCTGCTCGTCAATCAAGAGCATGGCCACATCGTCGGTGTGTGCGGTGACGGCGAAGAAATAGGCATCCCCATCGGCGCGCTTTGATTGAATATACTCCTCGATATGCTCCTCCAACTCATATTCAAACAAAGCCCGGGCAAATGGCCCGTTTTCCAGCAGCGCTTTTCTTAGGTTCTTCTCGATTGCTTTTTTACGCATCTCTTACCTGTTGGCATCTTCCTGATGATCTCGATCTTCAACCAGCAACCGCCGCTTGATTCTATACATGGTTGCATCATCGCATTTCGCTTCATCGCACGGATGATAGCATATCTCGTGGAGTGGAAGCAAATGAGGTAAGAGCCGATCAAACATGGATACCTCACGGTGGGCAAGCAGTAGGAGTAGGGTCTTGTTGGCGAGGACTGCGAAAGAGTTCTCTGAACAAAGATCAACCCTCACCCGGCGCGCAAGCGCGTGGGGTGAGGGTCGAACCGAATTACGACGCAGCCTTTGAGCGCGTGGCGCTCTGCCGGGTCTCGGTGCTCAGATCGACATCGGCGGGGGTGAAGTAGAGTTGCGCCGTGCCCATGAGTCATGCGGCCGCTGACCACTGCGCTCCGTTACACACTCGACGCTGGTCGGTGTGTCCACACGCGCGTCGGCTTGCGAATGAACAGGTAGTAGAACGCCAGCAGGCCGCTATAGGCGACCACCGCCGTGTAGATCATCAGGCCGATCTGGAACTGCGGGGTTACGGTGGGCAGCCGCTGCAGGAACGGCACGATCAAGACCACGTCGTAGGCCAGAAACCCAGCCAGCTGGCCGGCCGAATTCACCCAGCTGGGCCGCAGCAGCGCATACACAAAATACGCCGCCGCACCCAGGAACATCCAGCCGATGACGACCGACAATTCCGGCGTGATAGCCCAGGGAAGGACGTTGGGCACTTTCAAGATCAATTGCACGCTCACGATGAGCAGGGCAATGATGAAGGCGACGAATGACCAGCGCACGAGGCGGGGCATGGGCCGCGTCGTGTCAATCGGAATGCGGATACTCCAGCGCAACAGCCACAAGCCGAACAAGGCTCCGAACACGCACACAATGCCATAGGTGGTCAACTGCGAATTGCCAGTGCTGACGCCTAGCTGCAATGAAAAGATGGCGACCGGAGCCAGGATGATGAGGTAATCGAGACCGATCCCGGCCAGCGCGCCATAATTCCGGGTGCTCACTGCCCACAAAGTTGAAGCCGCTGCCGCCGCGAAAATAGAGGCGATAAAGATGTAGGTCAGCGGTGTGGTCCCCGTAAACGGCCACAGATTGACCGCAAAAGGCAGTTGCAGGAAGAAGGCGACGGCCAGGAAGAACTGCACGGCACAGATAAGAAACAAGGCGTAGCGGACGGTCGTTTTGGTCATGTCATCATCCTCCCTCTGGCTGATGGCTCACGAGCGAGACCTGCTGCTCGATCTCAAGCGGCGACAGTGTGCCTTTGACGCCCGACGAAATGAGCGTCAACCGTTTATGCCCCGGCGATTCCCCGCCTTACTAAGATTCTACCTTAATCGCCGCGGGCGTTTTGTTCTAGCGGGAGACTTTATGCTGTTAGAGCGGCAACGACTACGCCGGGGTGGCGATCAACGTGCTAAACGGCGTAACGTGATCCTGTCTTAGCATGGCCGGACGAGCGACGCTGTCCATCACACGTGGTCGCTTACTTTGACGCCCGCTACGTAGAGACGTCCGGCGTCAAGTTCGCGCGCCATGTCGGGGATTAAGAGGTGCAGATTCTTCTTGTACGCTTTCTGCCAGAGTCGGATCAACAAGGTGCGGGCTGCTTCATTCACATGCACGGTATCCTGCTCGTCAATCAAGAGCATGGCCACATCGTTGGTGTGTTCGGTAACGGCGAAGAAATAGGCGTCCCCATCGGCGCGCTTGGAATGAATATACTCCTCGATATGCTCCTCCAATTCATATTCAAACAAAGCCCGGGCAAATGGCCCGTTTTCCAGCAGCGCTTTTCTTAGATTCTTCTCGATTACTTTTTTGCGCATCTTTTACCTGATGATCTCGATCTTCAACCAGCAATCGCCACTTGATTCTATACGTGGCGGCATTATCAAATTTCGCTTCATCGCGCGGATGATAGCATATCTCGTGGAATGGAAGCAAATTTAATTAGTTGAGGTGTGGCTGTTATGTTGCGCAACGTCCTTCGCCTCACCTCTCCATTCAATACTTCAGGATCGGCGGAGGATGGATAGCAGATGCAGAGAATTTAGCCGTATTGTCTAATCCATTTTCCATGTTGATAGTTCGGGCTACTGGGCCATCCTGAAGCCTGCCAAATCGAATCAATTGCAGACTTGAGCATTACACTCGTGTCCAAGTCTAAATTGTCAGCGACGATTTCTGGCAAAATTAGGGCATCACGATCAATGGGAAATTTTTGCAATAGATCCGGCGGTGCCATGATACTGCCTTTAACATCAAGCAGGCCTAGCAAGACAAAGATAGGCACTCCAAACTCCCATTTGCGAAGTAAATCCAGATATTTCCGGAGACCGTCGATTAACGCGCTCTCAAGAACAGCGCTAGGGATAAGTTCTACCGCATCGCTATTTCCACGAACAATATATGTGTCAACTGCTTCAAGAATGCCGTTGCGAAACAGCTGCAGATAGCTCGTGCTCACAAGAGGGGGATCGGCACTGAACAAAACAAGCCCGTCAAAGTTATGACGGCGGTTCCAGCCACCAGCGTGAAGTAATCGTACCCAATCAGGATGTTGGCCGACTATTAACAAGTCTACTTC
>JAUQXC010000930.1 GCA_030834825.1 Thermoflexales bacterium | reverse complement strand
GCCGGAGGCGGGGGTGGGCCGGTGCGTGGCTTGGACCGCGTCGAACTGTTCCTGAGTCACGATCGCCGGGATCGTCGCCACGAACAACCACTGCTCGCGTGGCAACACCACATGACTCCCGGTTTTACGCCCCACGGATTGCAGGGGCGACCGTCGCCCCCGCGCGGGCACCGGTCGCGTCCGACCGGCATAGATCTGACCCGTATAGGCTGGATTCATCAGAATATTGCGCAACGTCGCTTGATTCCAGCGGGTTTTGCCGCTCGGCGTCGGCACCTGCAACTCTTGCAAGTGCTTGGCCAAGCCCAGCAAACTACGGCCTTCCTGGGCGTCCCCTCCATACATCTCGCGTACCCAGACCGCCTCGGCCTCTTCAACATGGACCCCGTGCGGGTCGCGCGGATGTTCCGGATCAACCCGGTAGCCAAACGGCACATGCGTCCAGGGCAACCGTTGACCGGTGCGAAATTTGCGCTGGCGGCCCAAGCGCATCCGTTCGGCAATCAAGGTGCGCTCATATTCGGCGACGGCCCCGCGAATTTGCAACAACAATTGATCATGGGGATCCTGACTCATGGGCCGATCCAGAAATTCCACGAGGCAACCGGCCGTTTGAAATTCGTCCAACAACAACACTTGATGCACATAGTTGCGCGCCAACCGATCCGGCGCCGTCAGCAGGACCTGCACGACTTCGCCCCCGCGGATGGCTTCCCGCAGACGATCCAGCCCGGGCCGGTTCAACTTGGCCCCGCTGTACCCGTCATCGCGAAAAATGTCCGCCTCGTTTAGGGTCCATCCTTGTTGGCTAATATACTGTCGCAAGCGTTCCAACTGTTGTTCAATCGTTTGACTTTGCGCTTGGTGCTGAGTCGACACTCGCACATACACACTGACCTGCATGATGATCCTCCTGAAGTTGATGGGAACCGCATGGGTTGGGCTGACCCTCGGGCGTTGTGGCGATTGACCAAGCCAGGATCAACTGATAAGCCCGATCCCAGCGGCGTAATCCATCCGGCTGCTCAAGCAGAACGCGGCACTTCGTCCATTGGCGCTTCATCAGAACCTCCGCCACCCGTCAGAATGGTTGCAGAGAATGATGCCGCACTTCGCTGCTTAAGCGCACGCCGCCACCACGTCAACTTCAGGCGAACGTCTCGTGTGAAACAGAATTTGTCATTTGTGATTAGACCATTGAGGTCGACAACTGGTATCTCAAGGAACGCTTCGGGCTGGCCGATTATCGGCTGCAATCCTACGGAGCGATCCTGCGCTGGCACACCCTCGTGTTCGCGGCCTATGCCTTCGTCCAATATCGGCGGGTGCGATCCTGGCTGACCAATCCCAAGGCGACCCTCACCGAATTACCCGAGGTGCTGGCCGCATATCAACACGCGCATCTGCGTCAGACCGTGTGTTACATCGCCGCGTTGGCTCGGCGTGGCTTGTCCGATGCGAAGATTCTGGCCGACCTACTGCCAACGTAATCGTAACGGTTCAACCCAGCCACGTCCAGCCGCTCGTCATTGACCTTCCAGGTGAAGTTTCTATTGGCACGCCTATTGCCGAGTCAAAGCCGATTCACGTGGAATGATTTTTGCCAAAGTCCAGTTAATTGTTAATTGTCCATTGTTATCTTCCCTGCCACCAATCCTTCCTCGATCGCGGATCCAGAAACGATCCCGTGTCGCGAATCGCCGCATGAATCTGCGTGCCAGAGGCGCGGCCCAGGGCCTGGCCCGGCCACAGCGCGGGCAATTCTCCACGCCCGGCGGCATTGAGGCTGCGATACTTGGCCAATAGGTTGGCGTCCACGCAGATGTTCTCCAGGTGAATGGTGTATCCTTCCACGACATTATCCTCGCGGGTATACTTCAGCGTCAGGCGAGTCGGCTCGGCATAGAGCACCAGCGCGCCATACCCGCCGCCGATGTCGTACCCGGCCACCGGCAGATGAATGGTTTCACCCGCCGTGGTGCGCATGCCCAGCAAAGTCACATCCCACTTGGTGATAGGCCCGCCCCGGCAGTTGCACGTCCAATCCCAGCGATTGACGCGATACGCCGAAGTGAAGACTGGCGTGCGACCATTGGCAAACAGCGTGTAAAGTTGCGGCGCATTCGGATCGATGTTGCCCGCATAGTCCACCAAGCCTAAATAGGCGGTGGTTGACGCATAACCGCGCACGGCCAGATTCATATCGGGATGCTGGCTGATATCACCCGACGCAGGCTCGAAGGGGGCCAGTTGGCCGTAAGTCTGGCCCGTCGGCGTGCAAGGAGAACTAGAGCCGGGCGAGCGAGCGATCAACGGTAGATAGGCGCGTGGCGTCAGAGCAAGTGGAGCAAGCGAAGGTTCCAACGGTGACTCAAACTGCGCCGCCAGTGGCCGAGCTGCGACGCCTGCGCTTAACGTCCCGCTGACCATTCCGAACAACACGATACTCAAACCCAACATTCGACCTAGGTGCAGTATTCTCATCTTTACCTCCCATTAAATAGGAACTACCCAATCAAACGACTCTAATCATACAGCAACGCAGGTCAATCGTCAGGTAAGCGCCAAGTAAGGGTAGGGATCGATCTGGGGCTTCACACGGTATAATTACCTCCGAGGTTTATGATGCGAAACGCCAAGCAACAACTCATCGGCTGGGCCTTGATCGGCTTTGTGGCCGTGCTGACCCTGTGCGCCGGCGGCCTAATTGTATTGAAAGTGATGCCCCCGCGCGAACAATCGCGCATCATGCTGCGCCTGCCTGCGCCCGTGCGCCAGGCCGTGAGCAACTTGCTGTTTCCACATCCCGACAATGTGCCGCCGCCGAGCGAACCGGTGAAGAATGTGTCCCTGCTGTTGACCCCGGCGGCGACTCGCCCGCCGACTCTTTTACCGACGGTGACACCGCTCGCACCGTCGCCCGTTCCCGCGATCGATTCAACGGATATTCCGCCGACCAAACCAGCGCCCACAGTGGCCGTTCCCGCTCAAGACCCGATCGCGATCCCCACCATCCACGCACCCGGTCCCAAGCAGGCCGCGCGCAGCACGCCGGCCGCGCCAGAAGGCATCGACGTGCTGTTGACGGGCGCGAAACAGGAATATCAACTCTGGAACAACTGCGGCCCGGCTACGCTGTCGATGAATCTGGGCTTTCATGGCTGGCAAGGCTCGCAGGTCGATGCCGCCAAGTTCCTGAAACCCGATCAAGAAGACAAGAACGTCAGCCCCTATCAAATGGTCGAGTATGCACGATCGGTAGGCTACAACGCGATCGAGCGCGTCAACGGCACGCCAGAGTTAGTCAAAGATCTCCTGCGCGTCGGCGTGCCCCTTTTGATCGAAAAGGGCTTCGAACCGGAAGACGATCTGGGCTGGATGGGGCACTACGAATTGATCGTGGGCTTTAACGATCTCAAGCAGGAATTCATCGCCATGGATTCCTACCTGGGGCCGTATCAGTCTGTGCCTTACGCTGAGTATGATCAATATTGGCGGCAGTTCAATCGCACTTATTTGGCGATCTATCCCAACGACAAAGCGGAGCAGGTTACCGCCCTGCTCGGGAATCAACTCGACGATGCGACGATGTGGGCCGGCTCGCTCGCCACGGCGCAGCAGGAAGCCGCGGCGAATCCGAACGATGCCTTCGCGTGGTTCAACCTGGGCACTAGCTACGTGGGCCTGCAAGATTGGCCCAACGCCGCCGCCGCCTACGATCACGCGCGGCAGCTGGGTCTACCCTGGCGCATGACGTGGTATCAATTCGGCTGGTTCGAAGCTTACCTGCGCACGGGGCGCTATGAGGATGTGCTCGCGCTGGCCGACACAACCATCAAAGTGGCCACCAACATCGAGGAGATGTTCTACTACAAAGGACTGGCGTTGAAAGCGCTGGGCAATTACGATGCGGCGCGCAGCCAGTTTGAACTGGCGCTGAAGCACAATTCCAATTTTGAACCGGCGCGGCAGGCGCTGGCGTTGCAATGAACTCGAGAGCCTCCCGCCTAGCGCGCCCCCGGCGTGAAGCGCCGACGCGCTGAGCGGGAGGCTCTCAACTTTCTCATGCTCTCCAAATCCACTCGCCGCATTCTCATCTCAGCCCTCATCGTCGGTGCGGGCTTTTTCGTTAGCAAGATTACGGGCTTTCTCGATGACCGTATTCTTGTTCAAACACTTGGAGGTAGTGCCCAGCTAGACGCTTACTATGCCGCCTCAAACCTGCCCGAACGGCTATTCATGCTGATTTCAGGCAGCGCGCTGGCCATGGCTTTCATCCCCATGTTTACTGGCTTCCTTGCACAGCAAGAACGCGCTCAGGCCTGGAAGTTGGCTTCTGCAGTCGTCAACACGGCTTTCATTGCAACCTTTCTCAGTTCCACGGTATTGGCGATCTTTGCGCCACAAGTCGTAGCTCTGACAGTTGGGCGAGGCTTTTCGCCTGAGCAGCAACAACTGACGGCAAACTTAATGCGGGTTATTCTGATTGGGCAAGTTGTGTTCTCAATCAGTGGTGTCGTGATGAGTGTTCTGCAAGCTAATCAGAGTTTTTTTCTGCCTGCTCTGGCACCCATCATGTATAACCTTGGTGTATTGGGCGGAGTTATCTTCCTCGCCCCTACCTTAGGTGTTTGGGGGCCAGTTATCGGTGTCGTGACTGGCTCGCTTTTGCACTTGTTTATTCAAGTTCCGGGTTTAATTAAGCATCAGGCACGTTGGATCATGCGCTTAGGTTGGCGAGATCCAGATCTCCGCCGAGTTGTGCAGTTGATGATTCCACGCGTGATTGGAGTAGGCGCAGTTCAGATCGCCGGGATCGTCAGTGACAGCTTAGCCTCAACTTTGCCCGCTGGTAGTGTGGCTGCACTCAGTAATGGCTGGAAAGTGATGCAGTTACCTGAAACGTTGATCGCCACCGCGATTGCGACAGCGGCCTTCCCAACCTTGAGTGAATTTGCCTCACGCGGACAAATAGGGCAGCTCCGCAGCACCTTGCGAATTACCCTATTGACAATTATCGCCTTAACCATTCCAGCCACAATCAGCTTGCTACTCCTTGGCCAGCAAGTGGTCGCTCTGCTCTATGATGCTTCACCACAGGTGATGCTGCCCATCACTTGGGCACTGCATGGATACGCTATCGGTTTACTCGGCCATTCCATGCTGGAAGTGGCGGCGCGCACTTTTTACGCTCAACAAGATACCTGGACACCCTTGTACGTCGCCGTCGGCGCGATGGGAGTGGGCATTGCCGCCAGTTTCCTCCTACGCGACTCGCTCGGTGTGGGCGGCCTCGCGCTGGCCAATGCCAGCGGCGTCACAGTGGAAGTCATCATCCTCCTGATCATCCTACGCCGCCGCCTGCAGAGAGTTAGTCTCTCCGAACAAAAATTTGCCCCAAGCCCTGCGCTTCCCGTGAGTGAAGAATCGTAGGACTAATCTCCTAGTGCAAGTGGGCAAATTACGCCGCGCTTCAACGCGGCTTTCTTTTTTATTTCACTTGACGAGTCCACCGGGTTAGACTACAATCCCGTTATCCTGGGGGAGGAAATTCAAATATGACTGCTAAGCGCATTGTCGTGATCATTGTGGGCTTTGCTGTGGGGGCCTTCCTGACTCTTGGCATCATGGGGTTGGGGAAAAATGATGGCCTGATGAACTTTGGACTGCCCAATTTTCTGCTCACAACCTTCTGTTTTGGTTGCGCCGTGACCATCATCCTGGATGGGTTGATGCACACCAATATGCTCAAACGATAAGGCCTACCAGCGATCGGGTTTTTGGCGCAGGGCGCGCATCTTCATGATGTGCGCCCGCGCCTTCATTATCGGCAATTTTCGAGTTAAAGTCCTTTCAATTCATGGCATCATCCGCCGTTATTCTATTGGTCGAAGGCGCACGTCCCGCTTCTTCACTCGCTCCTGCCTTGGAGGGGCGAGGTTATCATGTGGTGCGCGCCAGCAACAGCAAGGAAGCCCTCAGCCGCGTGCGCACCGATGCGCCCGCGTTAGCCGTCGTGAACTCCACCAGCCTGCACACCGACGGGCTGCGCTTGTGTGTGGATCTGAAAGGCGCCACTGATGAGATGCCCGTCATCATCATCGTGCGCGCCGGTTCTGACCCCGAGAAGATCACCTGCGCCGACCTGGTATTGGTGCGTCCCTTTACCGCGCGCAAGCTGCTCAATCGCATCGTGCGCTTGCTGCCCGACAGTGTGGGCGATGTGCTGCGTGTCGGCAACTTCACATTGAACCCGGAAAGCCGTTCGCTGCGCGTGGGCAAGACCGAATATCACCTGACGCCCATGAAGGCGCACTTGCTGGAAGTGTTCATGCGCCATCCCGGCGAAGTATTGAGCCGCGAGTTCCTGATGAAACACGTGTGGCAGACCGATTATTTGGGAGATACGCGCACGGTGGAAGTGCACATCCGCTGGCTGCGGGAGATCATCGAGGCCGACGCGAATCATCCGTTTTTCTTGCAGACCATTCGCGGCGTCGGCTATCGCTTCAGTGTTGAACCGGAAAGCTAAAATGAACCTCCCGGAGGCTGGCAGCCTCCGGGAGGTTGCTTTAATGCTCGTGCGGCTGGAGCGCTTCCGTTCCCGGCAGTTTGTTTTGCAGTTGCTGCGGCTTGTGGATCAAAATCGGCAGGCACTGCGGGCAGATGTAGGCGACGCCGTGCCGCTGTGTCAAATTCAACAACGGCACTTCGTCCACTGTCCGTTCACAGTTGACGCAACGAGCTAGCTGAGATTCAATGGCCATGATCAGCCCCCTTTCACGGATTCTGGCCTCATCGTACCAGCTGATCCGGCCCCCGCGTATGACGTGGGTCATACACGGTCAGAGAGCAGCTCGATCTCATTCCCCACGACCAACACCAGCCCGCGCCGATCGTGCCGCACGCGCCCCCGAATCAAGACCGGCTGGCGTTGATTGATTGCCGAGCGCGCCTGCCGCAGCGCCGCCCCACCCCACAACACTTGATACAAGCCGGCTTGATCCTCCATATCCACTAACAACATCGCTTCCTTCGCCGCCGACGAAACATGATGATACGCAACGCGGAGGCCGCCGAGGGTGATGGATCGATCGAGATGCTCACCTATCTGTCGGCTGGAGACTCCCCCGGCCTCGGCCAACCGATCGGCATACAAGTCCAGCGGATGAACGCTGACGTGATAGCCCAGCAGCTCGTGCTCCCAGGCCGCGCGCTGAGCGAGTGACGGCGCCGTCACGGTCGCCGGCATGAGCAAAGTCAGCAGGCTCAACTGCGCCGAATGATGTCCATGCCAGGCTTCATTTTCCACGCGTGACAACATCTCTGCGAGATCGCCCAACCCTTCCAGCGCACCACACTTGATCAAGTTGACGGCTTCCACGTGCAAGGGATGCGCCCGGATCAGGAAATCGTCGCACGAGGTGAAGGGCCGTTGGCGCAGAATCGTTTCGATCGTGTGGTGGGTCAACTCGCGCACCTGCCCCAGACCCATCCACAACGTCCGGCGCTCGATCGGATCGAGCGTGAAGCCCTCGCCGCTGTGATTGACGTGCGGCGGTTTCACGCGCAGGCCCAGCTGGCGCGCTTCGCTCATATAGACCCGCGGCGAATAGTAGCCGCCCCACACCGCCAGGCGCGCCGACAGAAATTCCGCCGGATAATGCGTTTTGAGATAGGCCAAGCGATAAGCCAGCGCCGCGTAACCCGCCGCGTGCGCCTTGGGGAAACCGTAACCCGCGAAAGCGGCCAGCAAGTCCCACAATTTTTCCGCCGTGCCGGCGTCCAGCCCGCTGACACGCTGCGCGCCACTGATGAATCCTTCGCGCAGGCGCGCCATCTCATGCGCCGAACGGAATTTGGACATGGCGCGCCGCAAGAGATCGGCTTCGCCCAGCGAGAAGCCGGCCACTTCATGCGCGATGCGCAAGACTTGTTCTTGATACAGCACCACGCCATACGTTTCGCGCAAGATCGGCTCCAGCGCGGGATGCAGATACTCGGTCGGTTCCTGGCCCAGATGCCGCCGCACGAAGGCGTCCTTCAAGCCGCCTTTCAACGGCCCGGGGCGATACAGGGCCAGCGCGACGATGAGATCGTCGAGGCTCTGTGCGGCGAGTTCGCGCAAGGTGAAACGCATGCCGCCGCTCTCGATCTGAAAACACCCGATCGTCTGGGCCATCGATAGCGTCTTGATCGTGGCCGCATCCGCGATTGGGATGGCCTCCAACCGGAAGTCCGGGGCACGCTGCTGAATCAGCGCCACACAATCGGCGGCCACCGTCAACGCGCTGATCCCCAGCAGATCGATCTTCACCAGGCCCAGCTGCTCGATGCCTTTGAGATCGAACTGCGTGATCAACAACCCCTTCGTCGCATATTGCAACGGAACGAGATCGGTAATGGGACCGGGCGAGATCACGATACCGCCGGGATGAATGGAGAGATGATGCGGCAGGTTGGTGAGCGACTGGCTCATCGCGATCGCGTCCTGCTCGATGGGATCGCGCGCCTTCGCGAGCAGTTCGGCTTGCGCCTCGTGCGCTTGTTGACGCATGGCCGGATGCCAGAAGCGAGGTAAGTCATTGGCCAGCTCACCAAGGCGCGCTTCACTGAGTCCATACACCTTGCCCACTTCGCGCAACGCCGAACGCGGCTGGAGAGTGGCATAGGTGCAGACCATCGCCACGTGATCGGCGCCATAACGGCGATACACGTAAGCGATCACTTCGTCGCGGCGATGCGAGCACAGATCGAGATCGATGTCGGGCGGATCGCGCCGTTCCAGCGAAAGGAAACGCTCGAAGTACAGATCATGCGCGATGGGATCGACGTCGTGAATGCCCAGACAGTAGGCGACGACAGACGACGAAGCCGAGCCGCGCGGCGAGACCGGCACGCGCCGCTCCCGCGCATCACGTACGATGTCGGCCACGACGAGAAAATAAGGCGCATAGCCCAACGTATCGATCACGTCGATCTCTTTGCGCAGGCGGGCCTCCAGTGGATCGGTCAGCGCGCCATAGCGCTGCTGTGCCCCGGCGTAAGTCTGCGCCACCAATTCGTCACGCACCGTGCGGCCCGCGGGCAGGTCTAACGTGGGAAAGCGATATTGCCCTAGTGGAAACTCAAAGTGACAGCGCTCGGCAATCCGTTCGGTATTGCTCAACGCTTGCGGATAGGCGGCATAGCGTTGACGAAGATCATCTTCGGAAGGGAAGGCATAGTCGGGCAGGTCTGGCAGATCCCTCAACAACCGGCCGGTACGCATGGCCGTCAGCACCTGAAAGCGCGCAGCCTCGGCCCCGGACAGATAGCGAATGTCGGGCGCGGCGACGACCTGCAGGCCGAGTTGATGGGCCAACGTGATGCGATCAGCATCAGCCGTGCCATCGAGCGCAAGGAAAACACAATCGGACGCGAAGAGCTCGATCAGGCGGGCTGCGTGCTGACCCGTGGAGAGTGCGATCAGCCCCGTGGTGTAATCGGCCAGCTCGGTCAATGTGAGGCCGCGCGCCAGTGCCGCCTCGCGATCCGTCGCCGCTTGCAAGCGCGTGACCAGGCGGCACAAGTTGGCGTAACCCGTCATATTCTGTGCCAGCAAAGTCAACGTATGATCGGCTTCAAACGTGAAATCGACGCCAATGATCGGTTGGAGTTGCGCCGCACGGCAGCGCTGCACAAATTCGATCGCGCCATAGAGCGCATTGATATCTGTGAGGGCGAGCGCCGGCAGCTGCAACTGCTGCGCGTGCGCCACGATCTCCTCGATCGATGGTACACCGGCCAGCAGGCTCCAATGAGAGTGTAGACGGAGTGGCAAGATAGGCATGCGTGGATTGTAGCATGAGACGGAAACCGGGTTTCTCTGTCTGGAGAAACCCGGTTTCTGGCGATGGGCCGGAAAGGACTCGAACCTTCATGCTCTTGCGAGCGGGAGATTTTAAGTCTCCTGCGGCTGCCATTTCGCCACCGGCCCGCGCGCCCATTCTAGCATGACTGAGAAGACGCGGCAAGATGGAATGTTCGCTTGAAGTTGATTAAAAGCCGCACCAGGTGAGCCGCAGGCTGAGCAGCTACACCGCTCCGCTTCGAGCGCCAAAGTCTGCGTGGATGCGAGTTCGTCGGCGTAGGCCGACGAACGGCGGCACGTCCTTCAGGTGCGAATTCTATTCGCTGGCCATTCAGCGGCATTTGCCCCGGGGCATCTTATGCCGCCAGCGCCTGCTGTAAATCCGCGATCAAATCGTCCACATGTTCCAGGCCAACTGATAACCGAATCAACGTCGGATCGACTTGCAGCGGCGAGCCGGCGACCGAGGCATGTGTCATCGGAGCGGGCAATTCGATCAACGATTCGACGCCGCCCAATGATTCGGCTAAAGCAAAAATCTGCGTGCGCTCGACAATGCGTTTGGCCGTCGTCGCATCGCCGACAGGCAGGAAGGAGATCATGCCGCCGTACAAGCGCATTTGCTTTTGTGCAACACGATGCCCCGGATGATCGTTCAGCCCCGGATAGACGACTTGCTTCACGCCGGGATGATCGGCCAAAAATTCGGCGATGCGCTGCGCATTGGCCGAGTGCCGTTCCATGCGCAGCGGCAGCGTCTTCAGGCCGCGCAGCGTGAGAAAACAATCGAGCGGCCCGGGCACCGCCCCAACCGCATTCTGCAAAAACTTCAAGCGTTCATGCGCGGCAATATCATTTGTGACGATCGCGCCGCCGACCACATCACTGTGCCCGCCCAGATACTTGGTGGTGCTGTGGATCACGAAGTCAGCGCCGAGGCCGATGGGTTGTTGCAGGTATGGCGAGGCGAAGGTGTTATCGACGGCCAGCTGTGCACCGGCCGCATGCGCGATCTCGGCCAAGGCAGCGATATCGGCGATCTGGAGCAGCGGGTTCGTCGGAGTTTCCAGCCATACCAGGCGTGTATTGGGCTTGAGCGCTGCCCGCACACGATCGAGATCGGACATATCGACAAAGTCGAAGTGCAGGCCGTACTCGCTCAACACGCGCACGAACAAACGATAGGTGCCGCCATAGACATCATTGCCCGCCAGGACATGCTGCCCGGGCTTGACCAGGCGCAGCACCGTATCGATCGCCGCCATGCCCGAGGCAAAACACAGGCCGTAGTGCGCGCCTTCCAAGGCAGCCAGGCACGCTTCGAGCGCGGTGCGGGTGGGATTGCCGGTGCGCGCGTATTCGTAACCTTTGTGCTGGCCAACACCGTTTTGCACAAAGGTCGAGGTCTGATAGATCGGCGTCATCACGGCGCCGGTTGTAGGATCGGGAGTCTGTCCGGCGTGAATCGCCAGCGTTTCAAGATGAAGTTGATTGGTCACGTTGAAGTCCTGTTAAACCTCCCGGAGGCGCTTCGCGAACCTCCGGGAGGTTCAGGGTTACTGAATCTGCCGCGCCATCAGATCGATCAGATCGATCTTGGTCAGAATCCCGACCGGCCGGTCGCCGTCCACCACGATCACAACTTTGCCGCGTTCGAAGTTGGTCAACACACTTTCCAGGCTGGTGCCGGTGTTGACGGTGACGACGTTGGGATTGACGATGGGCGCGATCGTTTCCACCGGATCGTGTTCGTGCCCGCTGTGCAGCAAGTGTTCGAGCAGATCGACTTCGGTGACGATGCCGACGAGCTGGTCCTGCCCGTCGATCACAGGCACCTGCGAGATGTCGTATTCCTTCATCAAGGCGATGACGGCCGACATGCGATCGTCGCTGCGCGCCGTGACCAGATCGATCCGATCGGGCCGGTTGAGCAGATCGGCGACGCGATTGCCCGACCAGCCGTTGGACAGGAAGCCGTTCTCGCGCATCCAGTTGTCGTCGTACAACTTGCTCAAGTACCGATCGCCCGAATCGGGCAGCAGCACCACCGCCGTTTGATCGGGCCGCAGTGCGCGCACGATCTGCGACTTGAGCAACCCCGCCACCGCCGATCCCGATGAACCCCCGCTAAAGATGCCTTCTTCACGGACCAGCCGCCGCGCCATCAGGAACGATTCCCGATCGCCCACCTGCACCACTTCGTCGATCAGACTCAAATCGAGCGTACTGGGGATGAAATCTTCGCCGATGCCTTCGATCTTGTAGGTCTTCAAGAAAGGCTCGTTCGGCACATGGCCCAGTTTCCAGGTGTCATACAACAGCGAGCCGACAATGTCAACGCCGACGACCTTGAGGTTGGGATTTCGTTCTTTGAGGTAACGCGCCACACCGGTGATGGTGCCGCCTGTGCCCATGCCCGCGACCCACACGTCGATCTGCCCGGCGGTCTGTTCCCAGATTTCCGGTCCCGTTGTGCGATAGTGCGCGGCGGGATTGGCTGGATTGTGATATTGATTCGCCAGAATGCTGTTGGGCGTCTCGGCCACGATGCGCTTCGCCACGTTGTAGTAACTACGCGCATCATCGGGCGGGACGGCCGTCGGCGTAATGATGACACGCGCGCCAAACGCCCGCAGGTAGCGCACCTTCTCTTCGCTCATCTTGTCGGGCATGACGAACACGCACTTGTAGCCTTTCACCGCAGCGGCCAGAGCTAAACCCGCACCGGTATTGCCCGAAGTCGATTCGACGATGGTCCCGCCCGGTTTGAGGCTGCCATCCCGCTCGGCCTCTTCGATGATGGACAGCGCGATACGATCCTTCACAGAGCCGCCGGGGTTGAGGAATTCCACTTTCGCAAAGATCCGTCCTAAGCCGGCGCCGGCGACGACGTGATTCAACTGCACCAGCGGGGTGTGCCCGATGGCGTGCAAGATGTTCTGGTAGGCACGAGGCTGTGGCTCCAGCCCCTCGACGATGGTGGCTGACATAGGCAGGGTATTCATGCTTGATCCTTTCTTGGCTGATTTGGGTGTGGGTTATCCCCCGCGACGCAAGACAGAAAAACCGGGTTTCTACGATTCAAGTGAGCTGCACGTTTGGCCTGGAGAAACCCGGTTTTTGAAAATCATCAAAAACACAACAAGATCAACACAGCATAATCACGGTGTGCCTCACGCTGAAATTGCGAAGGGCAGAGCCACCGTCTGGCGTGTTGATCTTGTCGTGAAACCAAGGTCATGATGACGCGCAGGACGTTAGCTAGCCCTGCGAGAACACAAGCACTGGTGCGAGCTCATGGGTTATTCTCCGGCCAGTTACTCATTAAAAGTGTAACACCTCAGGTTGACGTGTCAAGACTTCCTTATCCAATCCACAACCCTTCCAGACGGACTTGCAGGCCGCCCGGTGTGTGATTCATGAAGTTTACCAGGCCGCTGTGCCGCCACTGCAACATGCACATGCGCGGCTGGAAAAAGTAACGCATCCCGATCTTTACCTCGACGCGTGTCTGCGTGATCAGTCCTTCGTACCCTTCGGCGATGTAATAGCCCAGATCCTTGAACCCCTTCTGGCGTGGATGCAACGGGCCGGTCACGCACCACACGATGACGCCCGTGCGCGGATCGACTTCCATCGCAATGCCGCAGTGGGTGATGGGGCAGCCACACGACATGCCCAACGGCCGGCCGATCAAAATATCGCCGGGCTGGATGTTCATCTCGCGGGTGAGCAGCGGGTTGTGCGGCAGCATGATCTCGCGCGGACCAGGTTCTTCGGGAAAGTGTTCCAGATAGAAGTCGAACTCGCGGCCCAGCGTGTCACACCACGACGGCGCGAGCTTCGATTGAACGGTGACGCGTTCGTTCACCGTACAGCCACCGCAGGTTTCAACCACGTGCGGCGCAGCCATGATCGTCGGGCCTGTCGCGATCTGTGGCGTAGCGATCGAGATGTGATTATTCGACAAGTGAATACAGCGCTCGATGAATTCCGGTTGAGTGGCCAACCGATCGGCCATTTCATGACACGTGCGCAGGCCGCATAGTCCGCAGTTCAGGCCGGGCAAATCGTCCACGGTAATAGGTTTCGTTGGGGTGAGCATGATTTCTCCCTGTCAGGCCGCCACAAAATGGCGGGACGTGATGGGCCGCAGGTCCGCGGCAATTTGAGGCAACACAATCAAGAAACGATCGACTTCGGCGGCGGTGTTGAAACGTCCGAGCGTAATGCGCAGCGAGCCACGCGCGCGGATCAGGTCAAAGCCCATCGCGCGCAGGATGTACGAGGGTTCACTACCCTGATGAGCGCTGCACGCGCTGCCCGTCGAGATGGCGATGCCCGCTTCATCGAGCGCCAGCAGCAACTTGATCGCTTCGCCTTCCTGACCGGCCAGACCCAAACAGACATGGCCCGGCAAACGTCGATACCGATGACCGATCAGATACGTATTAGGCAAGATCGTCGTGATCGTCTCGATCAGCTGATCGCGCAGTTGTACCAAGCGCGAGGCTTCGTCTGACATTTCCGCGCGCGCAATCTCGGCGGTCTGGCCCAACCCGACGAGGCCGGCCACGTTCTCGGTCGCCGAGCGCAGACCGCGTTCCTGACCACCGCCATGGACCAATGGCTTGATGGACACTCCGCTCCGCACATACAACGCGCCGACACCTTTCGGTCCGTGCAACTTGTGCGCCGACAAGGACAACAGATCGATCGGTTGGGTCTTCACATTCAACGGAATCTTGCCCACCGCCTGCACCGCGTCCGTGTGAAACAACGCGCCGTGTTCGTGGGTGATACGAGCCAGTTCAGTGATCGGTTGCAGGGTACCAACGACGTTGTTGGCCGCCATGATCGAGACAAGGCGCGTCGTCGGACGCAGCGCCTTTTGCAAATCATTCGGATCGACCAGTCCATCACCATCGACGTCCAGGTACGTCACCTCGACGCCCTGCCGTTCCAGATAACGCGTCGTTTCCAGAATCGCCGGATGTTCGATCGCGCTGGTGATGAGGTGATTCTCACGCTGTCCCAGGCCTTCGATCACACCGATGAGCGCCAGGTTGTCCGACTCGGTGCCACTGGCCGTGAAGATGATCTCTTTCGGGTGAGCGTTGAATAAATCGGCCACTTGCTGGCGCGCCTGATCGATCGCCGCACGCGCTTCCCGCCCAGCCCAGTGCAGGCTCGACGGATTGCCGAAGATGCCAGCGAAATAAGGTTCCATCGCCTTCGTCACACGCGGATCGAGCGGCGTGGTGGCTGAGTTGTCAAAGTAAATGCGGTCGCTCATCTTATTCCCCTCGATAGAAGGTCTGATTATCCAGTGCGCGCACGACACCGAAGTGTGACTGCCAGCCGATCTCCTTCTTGCCCACACAGATGGTGCAGGTGCCCACCGGCGGATTGCCACGCAGCAGCATGCTTTCTTCGGCGTCGGCCTGCGCACGAATATGATCGACCAGCGGATCGATGCCGATGCCGTACAGCGCATTCACCTCGCGGATGCGCACGCCGGGCGCGACATCCTGAATGCGCGCACGGAACACTTCGCGCTCGGCCTGCGACACCCGATCGATCTTGGTAACCACGGCGACATCGGCCAACGACAACATCGGCCCCACCTTCAACGGCAGATTCATACCGCTGGTCGCCTCCAGCACGATTAGGCCCAGACCGCCATCGACGTAGGGTGAGCAGCGCAAACAGAGGCCCGCCGTCTCGACCAGCAGCACGTCGCTCTCGGCTTTGCGCGCCCACTGCAGGGCATCACCCAGCACCATCACGTTGCAGTGATCGGGACAGAGCTCGCCCGAATACACCTTGCGCGTCGGGATGCCGAACTCGCGCGCGAATTGCTCATCCTCTTCGGCGTACTGCACGTCGATCTTCAAGAAGGCCACGCGTTGCCCGCTATCTTGCAGCTTGCGAATGATGTGGCGTAACACCGCCGTTTTGCCCGTCGTCGCGGGTCCGGCACAGATGGCGAGTTTCATGCGACGCCCTCCAGTTCCAATGATGTGAGGCGTTCTCCCAAACGAATCTTGTCGCGCAGACTGGAAAGTATGTCGTCCAGACGGCTGACCACAGAGGCCAGTTGGCGCTCTTCGGCATCGGTGTGCAGCAC
The DNA here is from genome assembly GCA_030834825.1 of Thermoflexales bacterium. GTDB lineage: Bacteria > Chloroflexota > Anaerolineae > Fen-1058 > Fen-1058 > Fen-1058. The sequence goes on along the minus strand of JAUQXC010000930.1, from coordinate 9,466 downwards.
TTGGGTGATGCGCCCGCGCTGCATCACGATGCGATAGTCGGACAGCAAGGCGATGCGCGGGTCGTGTGTGACGAAGATGAAGATCTTGCGATACTGCCGCAGCAGTTCGAGGGCGCGCGTGCGATGGATGCCCGCGTTTTCCACTTCATCCAACAGCACGATGGGCGTGTTGCAGATGATGGTGGCATCGGCGATCAACAGCGCGCGCGTCTGCCCCCCCGAGAGTTCCGTCATGCGGCTCTCCAACGCGATCGGCTCGCCCGTCAGTTGGTTGGCAAACGACAGCGTGCGCTCGATAGCGGTCTCGCGCTCAGCCAAATTGGTGATGCGAATGCGCGCGTGCGTGTGCAGGAATTCGTTTACCGGCAGGTCGGACAGAAACGTGGTGTGCTGCGTGATCAGCGCGATGGGGTTGCGCGCCGGATCATCGCGATACTCGACCGGCGGCCGCTCGCCGTTGATGAGGATGCGGCGGCCCGTCGGAGTGTTGGCATCCGCAAAGAGCTCGATGTCGTTGATGAACGTCGTCTTGCCGGACCCGGTTGGCCCGACAATGCTGACCACATCGCCCATCTTCAGGTCGATGCGGGGCACGGCTTCCAGTTCGCCGCTACGGCCAAAGCCGGTCAAAATCGTAATGGTGTCAATCATATTGCTCCTTTTCCCATCGGGATAGTAGGGTTACCCACGCAACAAAAACTCGCGGGCTTTAAGCGCGAGCGCTCATCAGCATTAGGATGGTTAGCCTATCGGAATAGTATGATTTCATCTCAAAAGAAACCGGGGTTCTCCGTTCAAGCGAAACTAAACACCGGCCTGAAGAAACCCGGTTTCCACCAGTCGCACTCACACCACATCCGCGATCGTCGTTGTCTCCAACGTCGCGGAGACGTAATCGCGAATCCCCTTGAAGACCTTGACCAGGTTCTTCTCTTTCTCAATCGGCGTCGACTCGTAAAAATACTTACTCACCGACTCGGTGGGTGCCAGCGCCCCATCGAACAGGCGGATGATGTCGGCGAGCGCGATCTTGTCGGCGGGCTTGGCCAGATGATAGCCGCCATGCTGCCCCTTGGAACTGCGCAGGTATTTGGCGCGCTTCAAGGCGAACAGGATCTGCTCCAAGAACTTGAGCGGAATCTTCTGGGCCAGCGCAATCGCCTCAGCCGAGATGTAGTCTTCGGTTTCGTGACGGGCCAGATAGACCAGGGCCAACAAAGCGTATTCGCTGCGGGAAGTGAGTTTCATCAGGCCACTTATCCTACTAAACTGATGGGGATTGTATGACAACACTAAAGCATTGTCAAGTGGTCAAAAAGAGAGGAGTGGGTGTCTACACCCCACGACTCTCTCGAGCAACTTTCAAGGTGCGTTCCGCCATGAATTCCAATCGGCGCTGTATCTCTTGTTCGTTGATCAGATGATCGAAGATGTATTCCGTCTCAAATTGAGCGTGATTGATCACCTCAAAGCCGACCACTTTGCGATTCAGGCCTTTGACTTCATCACTCATGTAAGACGGGATCCAGGAGGTGCCACCGGATTGGTGTGGTGCGGCCAGCACCACCGCGCTGACGACGGACTGTTTCAATTTATCCCGCGGGGCCTGGCGGAAAAACGCCTGTTCTCTTTGAGAGAAAGCCAGCCACAGCGCTGGAGGCATGCCCCCGTAAGTGGGCACGAACAGCAGCAAGATCTCGCTGGACCACGTCTTCTCCCAGATCGGACGCACATCATCTTCGATGGGACAGGGGGCGTCGACGCCTTTGTGAGGATCGCAGTGTTGCACGCACTCATAGGCGCACCGCTGACAAGGTGTAATCTGATAATCGTAGAAGTTGATCAGTTCGGTTTCCACCCCGCTCGCCGCCAAGCGATCGAGGACAAATTGGGCGAAGTCATAACAGTTTCCACGTTTCCGGGCACTGACGGCCAAGGCGATCGCTTTCATGTTTTCTCTCCGCTACCGCCGGGTGAACAGCCCCAACCAGTTCCGCAGGCGAGCGACGACAAACAAGACGATGACGCCGATGACGAGCACGAGAGACAGAGGATTGTCGGGATGCGTTGTAGCGAGCATGGCGGCGTAGATCATCATTGCCGCCAGTACAAAACCGATTCCCAGAATGAGGAGGAGCCGGCCGATTTGATTGAGAGGAAGCAGGGACTCGCTCTCGATTTCCTGGTCCGTTTTATCAGGGTCTGGTTCACCTTGAATGTTCCGCAGCAACGCGCCTGCGCCGAAACTATAGCCCATGAGGGCAACCGCCAACACCGGGAAGGCCAGCTGGATCGATTCTGAGGAAATCACTTGGCCCACAAAGAGAACCGCAAAAACGATTCCCAGCAGCAAGGCCAACAGTCGCATGCGGGGTGTGGCGATCCCCGAGAACAGGGGACCTTTGGTCTTCACTTGGTACTCGAGCAAGGAAATGACGGCGATGAAAATGATGATGACGGCAGCGGCCAGGAGTAATTCAGACATGATGACCTCTCAACAAAAGCACATGTGATTGAGCTTCAACAATTATACGCCCGTCGAGCGGAATTTGTAGCCGAAGGCCTAAACCTTCCTCTCAGGATTGCGCCAAGAATTTATCGATCACAGCCAGGTCTTCAGCCTGGTGCGTCACCGATTTCTGTGCTGTATCATAGTGTCGTAAGCATTTTCTCGCAACTGCCAAAGAAACCCCGCCTTTTCGGCAATGAGCTTGAGCAGCTCATGTTGTTCGTCATTCAACACATCAACAGATTTAAGCAACAAAATCTCGGCGAGGCCTTGGATGGCACTGAGCGGCGTCACCATCTCATTGAACAACGAACTGAGCACCTCGCTCGCGGTGTGTTCGGTAGTGACGTCCTTTACCTCAACAACAATTCCGATTACTTTCTGGTGAACCGCGTCCCAAATAGCCGCTGAGTGATATTTCAAAATCATGCCGCCCGCGACCTGGTTCGACCACGTTTGTTCATAAGGGGCTGGGACAGGGATCTTGAAATCTCCGATGGCATAGGTATTTAGCGCATTAATGAGAGATTGGCGATGCTTCTCTGCCTGCTCCGGCGTCATGACGTCAGCGCCGCCGGGCAAGTCTTTGAGTCGAGCGCCTAAAGCCGCGTCGCGCATGACACCCAGCGTCTGACAGGCCGCTGAATTGATGGACTGAATTCGTTGCTCCAGATCGGCGACGATGAGCGCCCCAGACAATGCCTCAAGAATCTGCGGGCTGAGAGAGGCCTTGTCGTCAAACAGAGAGGAGTCATCCATGTTGATGAGTCACTACACGTCGCCGGCCTGCCACATCGGCCACAATTTGTCCTGGCGCACGCGTCACTCAATTACTACGGTGTAATCGGATTTGGCAAAGGTGACACAAACGGATTGGGCTGCACCGGCACGGGCAGCGGTGACGCAAAAGGCGATGGCGAGACAAGCGGTGACTGTAACGGATTGGTCATGTTCTTCAAAATCAATGGCAAAAATGATCGCGCCTGTACTTCAACAACTCGCACGTTGAGTTCGTCGTCGCTTGTTTTAAGCCCGTCACTGACTCGAACGGTAATATCACAGTTTCCCAGGAACCCTGCCAGTGGGGCAGTCGCAATATAATGACCTTGAGCTGCTACGCCGCAGTTCCCATTTGACATGCCAACGATTGACCAGGACAAATCGGTGTCCGCACTTTCGGGGTCCGAAGAATAATTCCACAAGTCAAGCACATGGTCGATCACCATGTCTTTAAAGACCGTTACGTCTGGTAATTGAATGATGGGTGCGACATCGTAATCAATGGTGTTTTGGAAAATGGCCTGCACCGCCCAATGCTGCGGATAAGTGCTGCTCTTCCAATTGTTCCAAAAATCCACAAAACTGTTTTCGGCTGCTCCGGTACTCATGAGCGTCCAGATTTCATCGAAGCCATAACCAACATGGTCGAGGCCGTCACTGGTGCCATCGTAGAGGTCATACAACGCTCCCGCGACGCGCCCTTCAACCGTATCACCTGTCGGGCGGAGATCCGACGGATTCTGAGTTTCAAGGTTTTCAAATGCACCGCCCCCTGCGCCACAGGGGCCAAGCCCCCAATCAAAACAAGTGTCGATATTCACGCCCAAGGGGCTTACGACCAAGGGAAAGAAATCCGCCCACCCCTCTGCCCAGGCACATATTTGATCGGAGACGTCAAACATGTGATGCGCCCCGCAGATCGAGATCCAAAATCCCCGGGTGTTGTACATGTATTGATGACCCAACTCATGCACCACGATATCCGGTGAGACTGCGTCATCATGTCCGATAAAGAGGCCAAAGAGCGGGTTAAAACAGGAGAGACCACACGTTAAATAGCTATTCTGGTCTTTCTCCCAATGGGCGGAAACCGAACCGGGATCGCTGCCGGTGGCAGTGCGGACGTAGTCCCAGCCCTGCCGCAAGTCCTGGAAAATCCACATCGCCCTCTGTTTAGGATCATTAGTTGGAACGAAGTAGTTATTAAAGTAGACCATTCCATCGAGAACATCGGGCTGAGTGGAACTGTTGTATGGATAAACCACACCACCAAAATTGGTTACCCGCCGCTGAGTTATCTGGCTATCGTTAAACTCAGTTTTCCAAACCACATAAAGATCGAGATGCCCCGTTGTACTGGTTTGGTCTGGATTATCTATGTCCCAGTTCCGCAGCGCCGGAAACACAAATGTGCCATTCGTGATCGTCGTCGTCTGTGCTAACAGATCATCTGTTCCGCCGGGATCGGCGTCATACAGATACGCCTTCATGAAGCGCGCCGGTTGCGATTGCCCGGCGCGATCGGCATAGGCAAACGACCCCTGGACCGTGATCTGTCCCGGCACAAACTTCCGCAACTCGAGGTCGTCCAGCCATGGTCCTTGATACGTCACGCTGCTATCGCTGTAGAAGCGCCAGGCGATCCACACCGAAGGATCGCCCCCATAGCCGTTGAAGGTGATCTCGTTGTAGGCCCGCCAGTTGGGATCGCTGTCGCACCAGGAACGGACCGTGTAAAACGTGACGCCATCCGGCGAAGCCTCAAACAGCAAGCAATCCCGGTTCGCTTCGACTTCGCGCCACAGCCAGAAGTTGACGTGGGCGAGGGTGGCGTCACTCAAATCAAAAGGGCCGTAGATCATCCTCGTGTCCAGGTTATTGGGATAGCGGTCATTGCCAAGGGTGGGGTCGATCTTGTCCGCCCCCCATTGGCCGGTCAGGCCGCCCATAAGTCAAAATGGGGTTTGTAGCTGTCATCGTCCCAATAGCGCTCCTTGCCATCCAGGCTGAGATCTTCGACCTCCCAGCCTGGCGCACCCCCCGGCCAGATGCCTTCAAAAGTCTGCGTCATAATCGTTTGCCAGCCGATGAGAGAGGGATTCTGCGCCTTCCCAGACGCCTGAACCACGCGCGTCAATCGTCCGCCATAAATCACGCGCGCCGCGGTCGCGTCATGCGCGGCGGCCAGCACGGCAAACTCGCCAGGCTGGGTGAACCGCACCATCACCGTGGCAGTGAAGAAGGTGCCGGGCTGAACCGTGATCGTCCACTCACGCTGGCCGTCTATTTGCAGGCTGGGATCGGTGGGGCACAACGCCACCGTCGCTGGCGTCTCCTTCGGAGGAGATTGCTCGCCCTCGAAGGCGATCTGCACGGCGACGGGAGTGTTGAGCGGGACTTCTTCGGGCACCTCCGCCCACACTTTAACGTCTTGTTCCCACCACTGGGCAGAAGTTGCACCTACCGGCCAACCGCAGAAGGCCATGATCTCGTTGGTGGTATAGCGTGGCAGCGAGCGATTCCAGGGCGTCGGCGGCCATTCCGGTTGCGGGGGGAGTGGCGTCGGCACGGGGCTATAGCTCCCTATCATCGTCGGCTGAGGTTCAGGTGAACTAGTGTCTGATGGCGTTGGAGGATTTACGGTCATGCCAGCTCGGGTAATCCGTATGGGAAGGGAATCACTGACATATCCACCTAAGCGCGTCTTAGCTCCAACAATAATGTCCAGATCCCCTTCATAGTCAGGAATTGGGAAACGGACGGTGCGCGTGAGCTGAACGGGCTGATGAGCTTTCGTATCTACCATCCAGGGACGTGGCCCCCTTCAAAGATGATGGTTGGATTGGAAGAAAACAGGCCGATCTGCAACTCTGTCTCATCCTTCTCTGTTTCCACCGTAATGGTCACCGTTACAGGTTCATTGAATCGAATTGGCTCAGACAATTGAACATCCACACAAACATCAGTTTTGCAGTTTATGCCGCCGGGCCTAGAGGCGGGCGTGCAGGCAGCCAACAGGGCGACGACAACGATTAAAGCAATCGGCGAGAACTTCATCAAACGCAACATGTTGCTCCTTTCGTGTACTGGATAAATGTGGCGGTGAAGATCGATACGCGGTTAATGGCCAGGGCTCAATCCATCGTAAACAAACAGCGTTGGCTATGTCCTGAGCCTTGACCGTTAATCATTCGGCCACGCGCGTCAGTCCTCCCGCACCCTGGGCGCGGTTGCCCGCCGGATCATACACGCCTCCCAGCACGGCGAACTCACCCAGGACCGTAAAGCGCACCGTCACCGTTGCTGTAAAAATTGCCTCAGGCTCGAGCGTGACAGTCCACTGACGTTGGCCTTCGACCTGGATTGTGGGATCGGTGGGACACAAGGCAATCTGGAGTTGCAGGGGCTGGGCGAGTGAGGGCTGCCCTTCCAAGCCAATTTCCACCTGGACCGGCGTGTTGAGCGGAACCGTTTCGGGGGCTAGGGCCCAGACCTTGATCTCATCGCGCGACAAGTCAACCCCGTCCTTTGCATTCCAGCCGCAGAACGCCATGACCTGTTCCGGTTTGTAATATATCTCAGGCAGCGAGCGATTCCAGGGCGTGGGCGGCCACTCCGGTTGCGGGGGGAGTGGCGTCGGCACGGGGCTATGGGTGCCCGGAGCTGTGGGCGCATATTGAGGCGTACCGGTATCAGGAGTTGCGACGGGGTTCACAGTCCCACCAGCCCGCGTGATGAACACAGATACACTATCCACGACCCGGTAACCTTCACGTGTAATGGCAGCGCCTACCACATCGAAATGGCCTTCGTGGGTAAACCGCACTCTCCCAACAAAACTAACTGGTTGATGCGCTTTGGTATCCGCGTCCCATACACGAGTCCCTTCTGTGAGTACAAAAGGATCAAAGTTTCCTAACGTTACGCCCAACCCTGGTATATCTTGATCCGTTTCCACCGTAATGGTCACGGTGCCAGGCTCGTTAAAGCGAATTGGCTCGGAGAGCTGCACATCCACGCAGACACCATTTTTGCAGTTTATGCCGCCGGGGCCAGAGGCGGACACGCACGCAGCCAACAGCCATATCAAAACCGTCAGCATCAGGATAAAGTAGGGCTTGTGACTCATTTTGGGCTCCTTCATGGTGTTCCAAAGATCGGTAACCTATCGATTGTCTATACGGCGATCATTCCTCCTTTATGAAGAAGTAGATATGGCGGAGTAGTGGCTCGACTCACAAGACAATGGAAAATTCTCCACCGTTATAGGGGGACTCCCTCTCGCCGCACTCAGTATAGGTCACCCTCCTCTCGCCACTCAATTACCCAATCCAGTCAATTACCCAATGTCATTGCTTGCTAATCCAACACCAAACAGCCGCGAGGTATCCTTCACCTCCGCGGCGTATGAGCACAGCTATGTCGCTCGCGCGCTTTATCCGGACGAGTTGGCGTTCTGCAGACTCAGCGTCTGGCGAATGCTGGTGATGAGTTTCTCCACGGCAAAAGGCCGGGTGACCTTCTCGGACGCCCCCCACTCTTCGCCGTTCTTTTCACGGATGATGGAGACGATCACCACCGGGATGTTGCACGTCGTCTTGTCGGCTTTCAAGCGGCGCAGCACTTCCATGCCGGGGACATCCGGCAGCGCCATATCCAGCGTGATCAGATCGATGGCGCGTTGATGGACCCATTGCAATGCTTCTTCACCCCAGGCCGTGGTCAGGACGCTGACACCCTCCAGCCGTAATTGCCGCCCGATCTGACGGGCCAGGTCCGAATCGTTTTCGACGACCAGGATCGTTTTGTTGGCAACCGGCAGTTCGTCCGGTCGGACACCGCCGCCGGTTGGTTCGTCGGTCTGGAGCGGCAAGACAAAGGTGAACGTGCTGCCTTTTTGCGGCTCACTGTTGACCCACAAGCGGCCGCCATGCATTTCCACCAGCATCTTGGTGATGGGCAACCCCAGGCCGGTCCCCGCCGCTTCGAAGATGGCGGCATTGCTCACCCGATAAAACCGCTGAAAGATCTTGGCCTGATCTTCCAGGCTGATCCCGATCCCGTTATCCGCCACGGAGACGCGGGCGCTGGTATCCGATCGGGCCAGGCTCAGCGTGATGTTCCCGCCGGACGGCGTGTAGCGATAGGCATTGCTGGCCAGGTTGGTTACGACTTGAACCAGGCGGTTCCGATCTCCCAACACCCGATCGACCTCCGGTTCGACCTCGATGGTCAGGTGCAGGTCTTTTTGATCGCACTGCGGCCTGATCATTTCGGCCACTTCGTGCAGCACGTCCGCCAGTGAGACGGGGCGGATGTCCAGATCCAGGCGGCCACTTTCAATGCGGCTGATGTCGAGCAGCTCGTTGATCAACGTGACCAGCCGATTGGCATTGGTTTGAATGACGCCCAGGAAGCTGGCCTGTGGATCGCTGAGCGGCCCCACGGCATGCCCCAACAGCAGATTGGTATAGCCCACGATCGAGGTGAGCGGCGTGCGTAGCTCGTGCGAAACGTTGGAGACAAAATCGCTCTTGGCGTGCTCGGCTTCCACCTCGCGCGTAATGTCGCGCAAGATGGTCACGATCCCGCTGAACTCGCCGATCTCCGTGAGCACCGGCGAAAGATGCGCCTGGATGACCAGCGAGCCGAGCTCGATCACCGTTTCGGTGATGCCCTCGCCCGGACCGTAGGAATAGGGGTCGTGATCCAGCCGTTCGAGCGCGTCGATCAACGCCAACCGGGCGCGCGTGGAAAACGAAGCGAACAGGGCGCGCACCGGTTTCTCGATCACGGCGGCCGGCTCGACCCGCAGCAAGCGGCAGGCCGCTTGATTGATCAAGCTGACGTTGCCGGACAAGTCGTTGACGATGACGCCATCGGCAATGGATGCCAGCACGGCGCGCTCGATGGACATGGTGGCATCGGTCGAGCTGGTGACAAATTGTGGAAAGGGTAGGAGTGTCTCCATCAATGCTTGCTCCTTAAAAACATTATGGCTCTTCCGGGTTGAGCAGGATTATCAGCAAATGCTCCTGGCGGATGGCACATCCGCCGTTCGTGAACGCTCGCGTAGCGTGTGACCATCCAGCCAGAGCAATTCCCGTTGAAGTCGGAAGACCCAACATTATCCAGCGTGTGACTTACGATGGCCGTCCAACTGCAAGATGGCCGAGG
>JAUQXC010000086.1 GCA_030834825.1 Thermoflexales bacterium | reverse complement strand
GCTTCACGCCGGGGTTTATCCCACAGGCGAGCGGTCTTCATCCAGAAGACGCCGTACGAATAACTCACGCGATCACGCGCCGCGACGCGCTGTTCGCGCTCGGCGTCGATTTGCTGCGCGGTGGCGGGAGGCGGTTCCTGTTTGAAGAGACGTTTCATTTGCAGCCCTGTAAAACTTTCAAAAAACGAGCAACAAGTATCCCCTTCACATACCAGCAGCTGGTTACTCGTTACGAGTTACTCGTCAGCTTCAACTCCAACACCCACAAACCAAACTTATCCGGGTTCACACGGTAACCCGCCTCAACCACTGCTTGAACCAGCGGTGGATAATCGCAGATGCCGGCGCTCACGTCGGTTCGCTCTCGCGCCGCAGCGAGTGTGCGGATTTGTCGGGCCAGTTCAGTCACGGCGCCCATTTCGCCGTCCAGGTGATCGACGCGCAGACGGCGATGCCGGCTGTCTTCGCTATCGTCGTCATATTCTTCAGCGCGCAGCAAGGCCCACGCCGCCAGGTTGCCCTGCCCGTCTTTCACACCGTACACGAGTTGGGCTTCAAGCGCGCAGCGTAGCTCGGCGACGGTCAGCGTCTTGGCCACCCACGCATTGCGATAGACGCCGTGCAGGTGACGCATCAACGGCGAATCGATCCAGCGGGTGAGTGCAGCCAGGTCAGCACTCGTTAACAACGTCGGCGGGGCAAACTCACGCACTGCATCGCCTAGCTGCACTGTGTCGGTCAGATGCGCCGCGTCGGCCAGATGCGCCGTATAGGTGATGATGTGCCGAAAGCCTGCCCGCGCCCCGATGGTCTGGCTGCCTACGTTGCTGCCACCCGTCATGTAGCGAATGACCTTGCCGCCTAATTGCTGCGCCAATGCGACGTGATAGCGATTAAACTCTGAGGCCAGGCCCCGGCGGCGATAAGCCGGATCGATGCGCAGGCCTTCGAACCACCACTCGTCGTCGCCCATATCCGTGAGCTTGGCGATGCCGACGACTTGACCCTCAAGCACGGCAGCCGTGAATTCGCCACGCGGATCGATCAGCCACTCGTCGAAGACATCCTTGATGTAATCGTCCTCGTCATCGCCCCACGTGTTGTAGGTGAACGCGATGACGCGCGCTTTATCTTCGGGACGAACGGGACGGAAAGTAAGAGCGTCAAGTGCCATGCTCAAGTGCCATGCTGATGAATGGTTCTGCCTCTCAGGTTATGAATCTGCACAATTGAAGAAACCGGGTTTCTATCTGATCTCTCTACCGCTGAAGCGAGTAATGACTTTTTACGCATTACTCGTTACTCGTTAGAATCATACCAGAAAAGAAAATCTCTCGCCGCCTTGTATTTGAGGGCAAGTCCGGGGATCGGCAAATTCTCGCAAAACGCCCGAACGCCCGCTGGTGTATAATCAAGCTACTCGACCGGGTGCGACCTATGGCGCCATGCGGCGTTAAGAAAATTTGACGCCCGCTTAATGAGTTTGCTGAGCATCGCTGAGTATCCTCTGTCTGTGCGTATTGAACCCACATCACTTCACTTCAAGGAGAACTACCCATTAAAAAACGACCCGCGTTGCTTTCCGCCCTTAGCTTCACGTTCGTGTTGCTTGCCATTTTGGGAATCAGTCTGACGGCCCAGGCCGCGCCGGAGGAGTACATTCCCTCTCAACCGCAGGCCCTCTTGCTAAACGAAGATTTTGACTATGGTACCACCGCGATGAGCTTGACGATAGCGAGTGGCGGAAATTGGGTCAACCATTCCGGCACCTCAGGATTTGTCGGATACACCACTACTAGCTTGTCCATGACTGGTTACGGTTCTTCCGGCGTGGGGGGGGCTGCGACTGTTGCCACAACGGGAGTTGAGGATGTCAATCGAAGTTTCACTAACCAGACATCCGGCACAGTCTACTTCGCTGCACTAGTGAATGTGTCCGCTGCTGGAACAGGCGATTATTTCTTCCACCTCAAAGACGCTACAATCGGATTCCGCGCTCGCGTCTTTGCCAGAAGTGTTACTGGAACGCTGAACTTTGGCCTGAGCACAACATCTAGCACAGGCACCTATTCAACCACCGCTTTTGCTTACAACACGACGTATTTGGTAATAGCCAAATACAACGTTACCTCTGGAGACACGGCGCTGTATGTGCTAGATGCTGTTAGTCCTACCGAACCAACCACGCCTCTGGTATCTTTGACGGGCTCTGGCTCCCAAGCGGTACAAGGGGTGGCGATCCGACAAGGCGGCTCTGGCGCACGTCCTGCCGCCATCATCGATGGCGTTCGGGTCGCCGACACTTGGGTAGATGTGGTGGGCTACGTGCCTCCTCCCGAAGCCAATCTGAGTGTAGCTAAGTCCGGTCCAGCCATGGCCAATGCGGGTGAGACCATCACCTATACGCTTGACCTCTCAAATACTGGTGATCTTACGGCACAATCTACCGTAATCACTGACATCTTGCCCGCCGAAGTGACCTTCGTTACTTACACGACAGCGCTGCCCGTTACTTTCACTCAACCCTCGGCGCAGACGCTAGTGTGGGAGTTGGGCGATGTCGCTAACGGGACCAGCGGCACCATCACTCTGCAAGGCACGATCTCAGCAGGGGCAAGTGGGGGCACGGTGTTCACCAACACCGTAGCTGCTTCGACCACGACAACTGAGACCCAACTGGCGAACAATGCCGCCAGCGCCGCAACGTTAATTCCTGCACCTGATCTCGTCGTGCTTAAGGCTGGCCCGGCATCGGCCACAGCAGGCGAGACCATCACCTACACGATTTCACTCTCCAATATGGGCACGGCTGTTGCACCGCAGACGCTGGTTACCGACACGCTACCCGCTGAAGTCACCTTTGTGAGCTACACCACCGCGCTACCGGTTAACTTCACTCAACCCACGGCAGACACGCTGGTGTGGGAATTGGGTGATGTCGCAGCCGGCGCCGGCGGCACGATTGAAGTGCAGGCCAGCATCTCGCCAACACTCAGTGCGGGCACACAATTCACCAATACCGTCATCGCTTCTACCGCCGCGGTTGAGAGTAATACCGCTAACAACAGTGCTCAAATCACCACACTGATTGGCGCGCCGGATCTGACGGTGGTCAAGACGGGTTCGGCCTCGGTCAACGTCGGCGATCCTATCGCCTTCACTCTTACATACCGCAATGTCGGCAACCTGGATGCCGCCGACGTGGTGCTGGTCGATCAATTGCCCGCGGCCATGACGTATGTGACCGATTCGCTGGGGACGGGCGTCCAAAGCGGCAACACCATCACCTGGACGATCGGGAACCTTCCCACAGGTGCTTCCGGCTCGGTGGTGCTGACCGCCACGGCCGAGGCCGTGGGTGACTGGCCGAACGTAGCGGTGATCAGCGGCGGGCCGGTCGATTCCAATCTGCTCAACAACACCGCGATCTTCACGGCCACCGTATTGGGCGTTGATCCTTTCGTGTTGAAGAGTGGTCCGGTCCGAATATTTGGTGGCGATGTGGTATCTTACACCATCACCTATGGCAATCACGGCAATTTGCCGGTCGAGGTAACAATCACCGACACGCTGCCGATCAGCTTCACGACGGCCAACATCGCGTATGACGACAGCGGGTTAACGCCGATCGACGACACCAACACCCGAGCGTGGACCACGACGATCGCAGCCGACACGGAAATGACGTTCACCCTCGCACTAACCGTGCCCACCGCCATCGCCAACAATACGCGCATCACCAACACCGTCGAAGTAGCAACCACGGCGGCCGGTGACAACCCGATCGACAACGTCGCCCAAGCGGCGGCCACCGTGTATCAATTCACCTCCATCCACGACATTCAGTATGTGGATGATCCCGACATTAGTGATACCTCAGCGTATTCTGGAACATGGGTCACCGTGCAAGGCGTCGTCATCGCCAATCCAGGTTCATTCCTCAGTGCGGGCGGGCTGCCCTATCGCTACTACATCGAAGATCCAGCCGGTGGACCGTGGAGCGGCTTGTATATCTACCGGGGCACAGCTAATCCACCCGGCGTGAGCGAAGGCGACTTTGTCCGCTTGTATGGTCTGTTAACTGAATTTGTGCAAGGCGGCTCGCAACAGACTGAGCTCGACCTCAGCCGAGCGGGAGCCTTCCAACAAATTGTCAGCACGGGCAATCCGCTGCCCGCACCAGCCGTACTCACCACCGATCAATTGATCAATGCCGGTACAGCCGAGCAATGGGAGAGTGTGCTGATCGAATTCCAGAACGCGCGCGTGACCAATCCCAATATCGGCAACGGCGAATGGAACTTTGACGATGGCAGTGGCGCGACCGTTGGCGATGACAATGCCAAGGCCGGCGGCAACACCGTTTTCACCTATGTGCCGCAGCTCAACGACTACTACGGTTTCATTCGCGGCATCGGCTGGCAATCGTTTGGCACCTACAAGCTCGAGCCTCGCTACAATGCCGATGTGAATCTCGATTACCTGGTGACTTTCATCTACCACGATCTGGAAGACGTCGTGCTGGTCGGTGAAGACGTGCAGCTGCGCGGTGGCTTCACCAACTGGCAAACTAACCCAATCACGCTGACGCCGGATGCCGGTTATACTGTCTTCAGCGCCACCGTGACTCTGCCCACCACCGCCACACAGGGCTACAAATACTATGCCGTTTCAGTCGGCGACCCGCTGGCCTGGGATCTACTCAATACGAACGATCGTTCCTTCGCGCCCACACAAGGCGTGACCGTCAAGGACGACTATCGCAACGTCGTCGTGGGCTGGGGCAACCTCAACGGCCCCGCTTCACAGACGATTAATCTGGGCGACCCGACCGCCGCCATCGACGGCCAGTTGTTCGTGCCGAATGTGACCAATCCGGCTGGGCCGGGACGCGGCCTCCGGGCCGAAGTGGGCTACGGCACGGCTGCGAATCCTGCCAGCTGGTCATGGTTCGCCACAACTTACATCACGAATACCGGAAACAACGATGTATATGCTGGCAGCTTCACACCCACAGCGGGCGGCGTCTACTCCTACGCGACGCGCTATAACGGCAACTGGGGCGTGGGCAATCCTAACTCGGCGTGGGTGTATGCCGATCTCGACGGGATTCCCTTCTCGCTCGATCAAGCCGGCGTGCTCACCGTCACCGAGCCACGCCTGGCGCTCGACAAGACCGTAGTCACCACTCACAATCCGGCTGAGCTGGGCGAAGTCGTGACGTATACCATGACTTTGTCCAACAGCGGTGATGGCACTGCCACCGGGATCGTGCTCACCGACGCGCTGCCCACCGAAGTGACCTTCGGCGGCTTTGTGCAGCAGAACGGCGCCACGTTCGGCAGCGGCACAGTCTCGTGGACCGGAGCGCTCAATGCCAGCGCGCAAACACAGATCGTCTTCACCGCCACAGTGGGCGTCAACACCAGCTTCCTGGGGCGGGTGGTAACCAACACGGTTTCGATGACGGCCGCTAACGCCGCGGGCCAGGCAGCCAGCGCCGCGTTCAACATCGTCAATCCGCCGCAATTGGACATCGCCAAGGCCGTGGAGACGGCCAAAGCCGAAGTTGGACTGGGAGAAGTCGTGACTTATACCCTGACTTTGTCCAACAGCGGTAGTGGCCCGGCAACGGGAGTGATGATCACCGATGTGCTGCCGACCGCCGTGACCTTTGGCGGCTTCGTGCAGCAGAACGGCGCTGTGTTCAGCAGCGGCACGATCTCGTGGAGTGGATCGCTCAACGCCGGAGCTGCGGTCAGCATCGTCTTTACCGCCACCGTGGCGAACAACCCGGCACTCTACGGCACGGATGTGACGAACGAAGTACAGTTCACTTCGGGCAACGGCGGCAGCGGCAACGCCAGCGTCGCCTTTGCCATCGTGAAGCGCTACTTCACCTACCTGCCGTTGATCCAACGCTAAGCAAACAACCATCGTTTACAATGAAGACCTCCGAGAGCGTGCGAACCTTCGGTTCGCCTAAGACCTCGGAGGTCTTCGCATCACCGGAAAATTCAACTTACTTGAATCGTGTAGAGCCGATCCATCCCCTCACCGTAGAAAGGAATAAGCAGTCTATGAAACGCTCGTTATCGATCTTGTTCAGTTTTACCGTTGTGCTTGCGGCGCTGCTGGGCGTCTACCTGGCCGTGCAGCCGCGCGTAGAGGCCGCGCCCCAGGCCCCAGGCGTGTCGATTGATGTTGCGCCGACCTCATTGCCCGCCGACACCACGTTGAATGACTGTGCCACCGGCACGCCCTATGCGATTCATGTCACGGCCACGGGGCTGGATGCCGCCACCAGTTACCTTATCAAGGCCTATCACTACAGCGCGACGGATGGCAATGTCAATCGCGGTTGCATGTGGAACTGGCAGACAAATAGTTGGACTGTCATTACCAACACGTATACGGGATATCCCACCGTTACCGGCCTGACTTCTTGGTCGGGTTGGATATACCTGAAGGAAGTTAGTGGCCACGCTGGGTTGACCGATCTTAAGCTGCGCGTGCGCCTTCGCGTTGGCACCTCCAATGTGGCCGATGGAACCTTGTCACCCACGGCTTACAACACCTCCACCGGAGGCGGCTGGGTGAGCGGTCACGCCTACAACACGACGGGCACGCTCATATCCGGCGCGCCCGTCGTCGTACGAAACGGCAGTGCCATCGTCGGCGTCTATGCCACAGAAGACAATGTCGTGGATGAAGGTTATTCTTCCGGCGATACGGGCTATTACAGAGTTGCTGTGCCCGTGGGCAGCGGCTACACGGCTGAAGTCTGGGGCAGCAACAATGCCATTACGGGCACGGCCACGACGGGTGTCAAGGTGACCGCTGGCGCGACGACGGCCAACGTCGACATCAATGTACCGGATGTCACGCCACCCAGCGTGATGTCGACCCTGCCCGCCAACAATGCCGTCGGCGTGAGTCTATACCAGCCGATCATCGCAGTATTCAATGAAGCGCTAAATGCAACCACCGTGAATACTTCAACTTTCACCCTGCTCGATGCGAACAGCAGTGTAGCGGGGACCGTCGGTTATGACCCAGGCACGCGCACTACCTCCTTCATGCCAAGTGCCGCGCTGGCCGCGTCTACGCGCTACACCGCCACACTCACGACGGGCATTCAGGACCTGGCCGGTAATCCGCTGGCCGCGCCTTACAGCTGGGGTTTCACGACGGGCAGTGTCGATACGACACCACCCACCGTTGTCAGTCACTCGCCCACGACGGGTGCCATCAGTGTACCGCTGAACAGCAGCATCGTGATCACCTTCAGCGAAGAACTGAAACCCAGCACCGTGATCTCGGCGAACTTCACACTCATGGGGCCGAGTGGGTCGATCGGATGGAGTGCGTTCACACCTGATCCGCTGCTCCATCGGGTGACGCTCACCCCGATCGTTTTAGCGGCTCAGTCGCTGCACACGGTCACAATCAGCAGCAGCGTCACTGACTGGGCAGGCAATCCTGTAGCGGCCACCAGCTGGTCATTCGTCACCTCGGCTGAGCTGCCCATGCACGCCTATCACGGTGACCTGCACAATCACACTTCATATTCAGACGGATCATTGACGGCAGCGCAAGCTTACGCGACTGGCCGCGCCAATGGCTTCGACTTTATGGCCGTGACCGATCACTCTTACGCAGTAGATGATTCTGAGTGGGCCAACATGTTGGCGGCGGCCAATAATGCCACGATCGATGGTCAGTTTGTGGCCCTGCGCGGCGTGGAATACACACAGGGTGCGGAAGGCCACATCAATGTCATCAACAGCGTGCGGCACGCCGTGCGCACGAACACCGGCTGCGCGTACTGCGACTACACGCCCAACCTCGAAAAGGGCGTAACGGTGGATGGCTTCTACAACTGGCTGTCACTCACCGGCACGCAGTCACTGGACTATGGCACCATCGCGCAGTTCAATCACCCCGGCTGGATCAACTTCAATGACTGGACCTATCATCCCGAAGTGTCGCCCACTATGAAGTTGGAAGAAGTGGGCAACGGCAGCGGCACATCGTATGTGTTCTCGGAAGATGAATACATCCGCTCACTGGATTACGGCTGGAAAGTGGGGGCGACGAACAATGCCGACACACACTCGCCGTATTGGGGCAGCAATACCCCGCACCGCACCGGCGTGTGGATGACCGGCTTGACCAAGGCTGATCTATTGGCCGCCCTGCAAGCGCGCCGCACTTTTGCCACTGAAGACGTGAACTACGAGCTGGGCCTGCAGGGCAACGGCCTGTGGATGGGTAGCGAGATCACCAATACCAACTCCATCGCCTTTGAAGTCACCGGGGTCGATCCCGATAACGAAGGCGGCGTGCTGGTGCAGTTGATCACCTTTGCCGGCGAAGTGGTCACGCAGACTACAACCGCGTCCTCCAATTTCACCTGGAATCCGAGCGTGCCGGTGACACCCGGGCAGCATTACTACTACGTCAAAGTCACGCAGCCTGATGGCGATCGCATCGTCACCTCGCCGATCTGGGCGAAAGGTGATGTCGACGTCGCACTCACCGATCTCGTCATTGAGCCGACCATCGCTTCCATTTACAATCCCAGCCTGATTACGGCACGCGTGACAAATCGCCTGCCGACAACGCAGACCGTTACTGTGACGTTCCAGATCCCGGGGGTTACCCCGCAAGCGCTGGCGACAACGGTGCCCGGGTGTGTCAAAGGCCCGTGTGTCGACGGCTATGCCAACATTTCCTGGCAGCCGATGGTGACCGGCCCGGTGACCATCACGGCGCTGCTGAGCGGCACGCCCGCGGGCGACAATCTGGAAGACAATTACCGCTCGACGGTGATGCACGTCACCGACGAACATCTGCCGTTGATCCTGATCGATGCCGCGCACGGCAATGTCAACGCAGCTGGTCGCGAGATGCGCATGTTCGTCAAAGACCTGTCGGATCACCGCTACAATATCCTCAAGAACCTGGCCCCGTTCACGGCGGCGACGCTCAACACAGATACGGTTAAGCTCCTGATTATCACTGCCCCCGAAATCGCTTACACGAATGAGGAGCTCGACGCCATTGCCGAATATGCAGCGACCGGCGGTAGTCTGTGGATTTGCGGTCTGGCCGATTACACCGGCAAACTGGCCTGGGCTAACACGGTAGCCGATCGATTGAATGCTGTCGTCGATCGGATTGAGACCCGCACGAGCGCACAGATCAATATGCGCCTTAACGACGACGAAGTGATCGATGGCAACACCAACAACGGTTACGTTTTTGGCGTCGAGTTCGGCGACTTCCCCGGCAAGGCGGCCACCGGCATTGGCGTCAATGTGGAATCACTCGCGACCTGGAGTCTCAGCTCCATCCGGGGGCGGCTGGTCTCGCAGCCTGTCACCTCCAGTACGCTGGGCGTGCAAATCGTGGTGCAGGGTGATCTGGATGCCGGCTACAGCAGTGACTTCTATCGCAATCCCTATCACACTTCCAATACCGATGCCGACAGTCAGGGTGATGCCTATATCTACAACCCGACGTGGGTGTACCCGGCGACGCAACCTCCTGGTGCGATTCCGCTGCCCATGGCGGCGGTAACGCAGCTGCCCAACGGCGGTGGCCGCCTGTTGATGTACGGCGACAGCAATGACGGCTTCGGCACGTTTGCCTACACCGCGGGCGATGGCAAGCAAAATGAACTATTCAATCTGGAAGCGGTGATGTGGCTGTTGGGCAATCCGATCCAGAAGTCCACCATCGCGCAGGCGCGCGCCTACGACACAGTCAATCAGCCCAGGAACCTTGATCGGCTGGTCTGGATCGAAGGTCAGGTCACGGCGGCCTTTGGCGAATTCTTCAATGTGCTCTACGTACAGGATGAAACGGGCGGCATGACCATTCACGCTCCGGCAGGCGATATCAGCGCCACCCAATATCTGCGTGGCGCGCAAGTGCGCGTGCTGGGCACCATCGGTATCTATCAGGGTGACACCGAAGTTGAATTCTTTGAAGCCGAGCAGGTGCAGATCCTGACCCCAACCAATCACCTTGATCCAGCGCCGCTGCCGTTTAGCACACACGACGCCTCGCTGGAAAGCAACCAGGGGTGGCTCACGCAGATTACGGGCACGGTCACGGCCAAACTCGGCGAGTCGGTACTCGTCGATGACGGTTCCGGCCCGGTGCGCGCCTTCCTCGACGGCTACAACGGCACGTGGGACGATGTGGGGTTATTCGATCTGATCACCGTGAAGGGTCTGATCTCGGAAGACGGAGAAGGCCGCCGCATCCGGGTGCGCAATCACGGCATGCACCCGTTGATCCCAGATGATGTGACTATCCTCGTGGCCGGCCCCGACTTCAGCGGCTCCACGGCGAATGTTACGCCCCTCACAGTCCAGGGCGGCGAGCTGCTGACCTATACGCTGACGATCTCGAACAGCGGAGGTTCCGCCGGTCAGTTCGTTTTGACGAATACGCTCGACGCGCATGTCAGCCTAATCAGTGCACCAAACATGACAGTTGCCGGATCGGCGCTGATCGCCACCGGCACTCTGAACAGCCTGGCAACCCAGGCGTTTACGATCACCGTCCGCGCCAACTATGGTTATTCCGGTACCCTCAGCAACACGGCCCAGCTCAGCGGCGATGGGTTCTCATACGACTTGAATACGCCCGCCGTGCAAGTGACTGGGATGTATCGAGTGTATTTGCCCCTGATACTCAAGTAGTCTGGAAAGCAAGTAGCCGAGGAAATCCGGCCCCGGATCGATCTGATCCGGGGCCGCGTTATTTTTAAGACTTCTGGCTAAAACTTCCGAAGTCTGCTCGTCTCGCTTGACGCGAAGTAGATTGGGGTTATACTCGCCGCCAGTTCATCCTGTTCAGGGAGATTTCCGCGTGAGCCTGAAGTTCATCAACTCCATTGCCTTCGTCAAAGACATTAGCACCTCCAAGACTTTCTATGCCGAGATTCTGGGGTTGAAGATCGTCGAGGATCACGGCGCATTCGTCCTGTTCGAAGATCACTTCGCGCTGCATCAGGCCCACGAGTTGGCCGTCACCGTGTGGGGCGCGGACTGCCCGCCGGGAACTGATCAACCCCAGGGACGGCACAATCTCCTGCTTTACTTTGAGACCGAAGAGTTGGAGCAGAGGTTTGCCCAGATCAAGGATCGCGTGAAGCTGATCCATCCCATTCAACGGCAGGCGTGGGGACAGGTCGTGTTTCGCTTCTACGATCCCGATGGGCATGTCGTCGAGATTGGCGAGCCGTTATAGATCAAACGGAAAAGACGCCAGGATTTGCGGGCCTTCCGCCCGGAGCTGGAATGACGGATTCCGCAGGGCCTCTATGAATGAATGTATCCAGTGGAGAAAGCCCTATGACCAATGACGTTCACCTGCGGGATGTAATCGAGAGCGATCTTCCCGTCTTCTTCGAGCAGCAACGCGATCCCGCTGCCATCCAGATGGCCGCCTTCCCAGCCCGCGAGCGGGCAGCCTTCATGGCCCACTGGACGAAGATCATGGCGGATGAGACCATCACGCTCAAGACCATCCTCTGCGACGAACAAGTGGCAGGCAATATCGTCAGTTGGCAGCAGAACGATGAGCGCGAAGTCGGTTATTGGCTGGGGAAGGAATACTGGGGCAAGGGCCTTGCCACGCAAGCACTGGCTGAGTTCTTGAAGCAGGTTACGCAGCGCCCGCTGTATGCACACGTGGCCAAGCACAACCTCGCTTCGATCCGTGTGCTGGAAAAATGTGGCTTTGTGCGGCACAGCGAGGATGATGAAGAGATCATTCTGAAATTATAATCTATTTGGCAGCAGATCATCTTTCCGAGAATGTCACCAATAAAACACATCTATGCGCTGTCCATTCTGTTCGCCCGCCCTCGATCAGGCACAAGTGATTCTGGAAAACGTTCATTGCCTGTTCCTGCAACAGCCGGAACCTGTTTTGATCGGTTCCGGCCTCATCATTCCCCGACAGCATCGCGAGACCCTCTTCGACTTGACGGGAGAGGAATGGGAAGCGACTTTCAGCCTGCTCACTCAAGCCAAGGCGCTGTTGGATCAACGCTATGCACCCGCTGGGTACAATATTGGCTGGAATTGCGGCCAGGTGGGTGGGCAGGAAGTCTTTCACGCTCACTTGCATGTCATTCCGCGTTACCAGGATGAGCCCCTGGCCGGCAAAGGCATCCGCTATTGGTTGAAGCAGGACAGCAACAAGCGCAGCAGGTGAAGAATTGTTCAACAGCGGAGGATTCGTGAACAAGATCGTGGAACGTATTGAACAGGAAGTCGGCCTGCCCGGTCTGGCGGCCGTCCTCGCCCAGCGTCTGACCCCGACGGATCTGCAATCACTCCTGCTGGAGGTCTATCGCCTGCGCAGCAACCAACTGTTACCCGCGGCCATTCTGTCGAACTACGAGTCCAACCGCTTCGTCCGGCCTTCAGCAGTATCCGCGACGCAGTTTCTCAAATGGGAACAAATCGCCCTCTCACAGCTGCCTCAGGAATTCGAGACGTTGGTGTTGTCACCCGTTTGCCCCCTTGGCACCAATTCCGTAGTGGCCTCGATCGATCAGAATTGGGCCGTTGCGACCGTGCGCAATACCGAGGTCGTATCGGATTCAACCAACGTCCTCGCGCTCGAATGTGCGGTCAGACGCCGCCAGCTGCTCCGTTCCAATCCGAGATCGACCGAGCCGGTTCATCTGGCAACCAGTCATCGGCTTCTGCGCGCGCAACACTTTCAGGGTCCTCAGCTGCTGTCTCATTTCAGCGCCTTCGCCTTATGCAGCGCAGGTAGAGATCAGGGCCACTCACAATTCGAACTCTCCACACTGGGAATGCATATCCGC
>JAUQXC010000929.1 GCA_030834825.1 Thermoflexales bacterium | reverse complement strand
CAAGCGTGCCAATGGACACCAAGGCTAAGCGCGAGATCATTTCGCTGCTGCGTCACGTCGTACCCGACGCATAGCGTCGGCGACGCGCTTGGCGTGCCCGCAAGGATGGGCGCAAGCCCTTCGCGGGGTATATCAAGGAGGAGGACGGTAGCATCCACGTCCTCCTTCTCGCTGATGCGTCTGAGTTCGTTTATCGCCAGCTGAAGCGGTTTGAGCCTGAACTGTTGACTTCTTTCCAGGCAGGATGGGCGCAGTACAACATCGTCAAAGTGACCGTCGTGCCACGCATCAATAATCAAGATGCAGGTAATGCACTTGAACTGGGCGGAACGTTCAGGGTGTTTCGACGCGAAAGGACACAAAGTCGACAGAACACGTGAGCATATCAGACGCAATTTTGATTCTTGCTCGCGAGCTAATTGCGTAGTATGCTAAAGACAAAGAAACACCACTCGGCGAAATGGTTTCTGCACAGTACGATTATTGGGATACCATACAGAAAAGGTCGGGTTAATCACGAGTTGGGCGGCTAGCGCACTCAGCGACATAGCTGTTCATCGGGGATCCCTCTTCAATGGTAAAAATACCGCAACGCTTCCCAGAAAAAGTTCAACGTTTATTGAGCCACTTACAAAGAGTGGCCGAGCCTTCTGATCTTGCTGCTCAATCTCTCGACTTAGACCAAATGTTGGATGTCTGGGTCAATCTTATTCATGACCAACTCCAGTGTTACTATGTAGGATTGTTTCTCGTTGACGATTCCCGACAGTCTGTGCGGTTGCGGGCCGGCACAGGCGAGTGGACGCAACATATGATAAACCGACATCCTCGTAAGATCGATGATTGTAATTCCATGGAGGGCTGGGTCACGCATAATCGTCAGGCTCGCATCGTGTTAGGCATCGGGCGAGATCCACTGCTACCGCAGACGCGTTCCCGAATTGCTTTGCCACTCATTGCTAAGGAGCAAGTCATCGGCGTGCTAGATATTCAAAGCGCCGAGGAAGCGGCTTTTTTCAAAGAAGATGTTTTACTGTTGCAATCTGTAGCCAACCAACTCGCAAAAGCATTGCACAGTGTTCGTATCTAATAAGAAGGCCGCCCAACAACGGTATGCAGCCGACCGCCTAAGCTGCCGGAGTCGAGCGTCAAGTGTGACGGTTAGCGTTTTGATGGGTGGCGGTGGCTGATACCGAGATCGTTGGGCGCAATCTGACCAGCGTCACTACCATTTCAAACGAGGGACATCAATGAGCGAATTCAGCGACAGTTATCATTTGAGAAATGGCTCAGTGGATGCAGCCGCTGAACTTATTCGCCGTGCGGGACAGACAGGCTATGTTCTTGAGCCAATCGGGCCGTGGGTTACCTTTGTCTGTGCGCAAAGCGAGATGGAGCCGCTAGACAGTGTAATTGACGCCAACCTCGGCACGCTGGTGTATTACCTGTATGCCGAAGACCATAGCTGGGGATTCCAAATCTACGAAGCGGACGATGTTACGTGTACCTATTTCTGCGATTGGAGTAGTGGTGAAATAGTTGTAAACGACTCCGACTTGGATATGTCTGTTGTCGAAAAGCTAATGAAGCCTGATAGTGAAGTGTCGTTGAAAGACCTTGATAGGTTGTTTCATCCCGAAAGCATTTATGAGGTGTTCGATAACGGTGGTGCTGCTAATGGCTTTGCACAAGCCGTTGGACTAACGCATTATAATTGGCTGTCTTACCACTACGTTGAATTGATGATAGAGCGAAATGAGCAGCGCGGGGACTGGGGCACAGTCACACCTGTAGATTAGCCTGCACCCAACCCGGCGTCCTCAGAAACTGATCGAGTTGCCCGGTAGAGCGAGGCGCGCCGAATGAAGTTGAGCGCCTGCGGAACACATGCAGTCGCCCCGCCCAGCTGCCGATGTTGAGCATCAGTTTTGACGGTTGGCGATCGGGTGAGTGGCGGGCGGCTGATGAAATCCCCATCATTTGGGGGACGCCCAGCCGTTGAGCGCACTTTCTACAATCGGCCAAAAGAGGCGAGATGAGTTTTCGTATCTATGTGGATACGCAACACAACGAGATTCCAATGCCGG
>JAUQXC010000085.1 GCA_030834825.1 Thermoflexales bacterium | reverse complement strand
CAGTCACAGGAAAGTGGTAGTCCACTCCAGGTGGAAATGAAAGCAGGAAACCATCGCCCCACATGAACAGTGAACCGAAGAATGCGAACAGGCTAAACAAAAATAACACGATGGCTAACATGCTGACACCGGTTGGGCGGAGAGATTGTTGGGAGTTCATTGGTTTCCTTTTACCCCGCACCGCTCGCCCCACCGCCCGATGCGCCCGCCCCGCCGCCGCTGGCGGCACTGGCGCCAGCCGAATCCGAGGCCGACATTGCCGCCACCACTGCGCCAAAGTCGCCATGGCTACCGGGCATGGCGTGGAACCACACAGGCAACGGTGCGCCACCAACTCGTTGGAAATATTTAGCCCAGGCACCACCCAGCCCAAAGGCGGCAGCCCATCGCAGGTAGCGTTCAAAATAGTCAGAGGACAAAGTGGCCTGCTGATTTTTGCTGGCTTGTTTGAGGTACTTGGCAAAGCTCGTCCAGCGAGCGGCTTCTGCCTCGCCTTCCGGCGTCAGTGGTGAGAAGGTAGCGTAGTAAATCAACACGCCGATCGCGATCACGGATCCGCCGGCAGCCAGACCGATCAGGGCGGCCCAGATCACAGCCTGATCGACGTCAGTCCGATACGCCGCGCCGACGCCCAATAATCCGATGAAGAACAGTCCCAGCGCCGCCAGCATCGACAAGAAACCTGTCACGCCGATCTTGGTGCGCTGGCGCTTGCGTTCGGGATCAAGCCAGCCCCGATCGATCAACTCCTGCTCCAGCGGCGCCTCGAAAGCTTTGTGCTTGCTCGAGAGGCGTGTAGGTATCGCTGACATATCGACAGCGGTCTCGCCTGGTTTAAACACCGTGGTCAGCAACCCCTGTTCGTGGGCGTTCAGTGGAGCAGCCGTGTGCTTTAGTTCCAGCATGTATTTCTTCGATCCCCACCGGCCCTGGTTCTGGTGAACTTCGAGCACGCCGCGCTGCGCCAGATCGAACAACGTGCCCATGAAGCCTTGAGAGTGTTGCGTCAATTTGCCGACAAGGGCGGGCGGCAGCTCAGCGGGCGGAGTCTCCAACCACACGGGGATTGAGCTGATCGATTCACGGCGCTGGGCTCGCGCATACGCGAAAAGCCCGAAGCCACCGAGCGTCAATGTCAGGGCGGCAGTGAACAACCCGATCGGAAACGCGCGTGCAGCCGCTGCGTTGGCTTGCTGCTGCTGAATTTGCCAGCCTGGTGCCGTCGTGGCGGCCGTCCCAACAGCAAAGCGAGCCGTCAAGATCACGTCCTGATCAACCGGAATGTTGGTCGTCGTCAGCCGAGCGCCGTTGGGGCGTGATGAAACTTCAAATTCGCGATCGAGCGAGGGGGATTCGATCAGGCGCGCCGTGGCCGGGTACGTGATCGTGATTGATGACCGCTCGATCGGATAATCATGCGCTTGAGGGATGGCGCGCCAGCGGATCGTGTCCGCGTCAAGTTTCCGCACGATGCCAGCCACGCGGTAGCGCACAATGAACTGGTGCGCCGCATCCGAGGTCGGCTCAAAGTGCCATTTCACTTTGAGCGGATCAACGCCCGCGACCTCCACTTGACCGGCGTTCGTGCCCAGCGGCATTACCTGGCCGTCCAGGCTGGCGTCGATGAAAGTGATGCCATCCGTCTCTGCCGGATCGATTTCCCGAAAAGCATACGTGAACGAGCCGCCTTCGAAGCGAAAGACTACCGTTTCGGTAACCAGCGCTGAGCCATCGGGCTGCACATCGAACTGGACATCAAAGCGTTCGGCACGATAAGCCTTGGCCGCCAACGCTGGATTGGCGACCGGACTCAGCAAGGTTAGGGCGATTACTAGAGTCAGCAGGATTTTGTGAGCCATGGCAGATGCGGCCTCCCTTGAAGACAGGTGTGTGTTCAGCTGCGCTTAGTATAAATCAGCTAGCCTGCGAAGCCTGACACCCCGGCGTCAGGGGTTGGCCGAAGTCCTGACATGGCTTTGCACGAAGGTAAATTTTTCTTAACCTGCACTTTCAAGCAGAGTAAACGGCAGAGACATTGTGCTCGATCTCGGTCACTTCCAGGCGCGCATAAGAAAACTTACCCGAAGGCAGATGCCAGTACGCTTCTCCGAGGCCGGGCAAGAACAAATCGCCGAACGATCGATACTTATCCGCGCGAGCCGACCACGTCAACGTGGCAGGCCGGCCCTCAAAGTCACGATCACGTTGCGCGACAAAAGTGGTGAGTGCGCCCTGTTCATCAAAGTGAAAGTCGCCGGACACGGTGAGGGAGTGATAGGTCAGAGTCGCCCGCGCCGAAAGCTGATCGATCGGCTGCCAGTGCAGATCGGGATGAAGACAGGCCGAAGGATACCAAATGATTTCGCTGAGATAGCGCACGAGCTCGGCTTGATCGGCTTGCGGCCCACGATAGTCGGCCAGCTTGATCAGCCCCAGCAGCTTGATCACCAGACTGCCGTGCTGGTGAAAGACGTCGAGGCCCTGCACGGCCAGCAGCGGCGCAACCTGGATGCTACCCCACCAGACGAAGGCCGGCGGCTGGGTGGTGTAATACTGCTCGGCGCTCAGCGGATACCATTTGGCATTGGGTTTCTCGCTGATGCGAAAGAGGCCCGTCTGCTTGAGCCGCACCGTGCGCGCCCGCGGTGCGCCGATGGTGCGCGTATAATGCATGAATCGTTGCACCGGCTCAGGCAGCTGGCGCACCTGTTCCTCGGTGATCACTTCTGGCCTGGAAGAGGGCAGGCTGTCAAACAGCGTTTGCGCTTGCTGTCGGGCTTGGTGCTTAAGGGAGGCAAATGGCATCGGTTGATTCTCCTCAATGAATTAGAGAGCGGCGTCAGCTAAGACCGAACCACTTTAAAGCTGTTAAGCGGTCAAGTACTCGCGGCCACCCAGGCCCGCGAAGTCCATTATCACATGAGCAACGCTGACCCACAAGATCGTGCCGGTGCTCAACGCCACCCAGCCAAAAGCCAGGCCTAAAAAGATCGCGCTGATAGCAAAAGCGTACTGACCGCCGCTGCCGGTGTGCGGAAAAATCGATTGCGGCGACAAGTGCCATAAGCCAAAACCGATCGCTGGGTAAATTACGCCGAGCAGCCCTTGTCCCGGAAAGAGTGAAACATACACCCCACGCCACAAAACCTCTTCAAGCACGCCGTTCACAAGTGCATGGACGAGTGAGGCGAGAACGATCTGCCGCGTGGCTCCACGCCTGGCCGCTGGAAAAAAGTACGCATAGCCTCCCACCACGGGCAGCGCCAGACAGATCAGCCCCAACCACGCCGGCTCACCCAAACGATTGGGCACATCCCGAAAGAGATCGAGCAATTTCTGCGGTCCGATCAGCAGCAACGGCACGATCAGACACCACACCAGCCAGTAAAAGAGGAAGCCCAGCAGATAACCGCGACCGTGACCCAAGCGACGAACCGAACGTTGAAAGACCAGGTACGTCGTCGCGATGAGAAGCGGTGGCAGCAATAGGAGCGCAATTGAAGGAAAGTTCATGACGGCTTCTGCTGAAATGTCCAGCCGGGATCGCCCTGACCGTTGAGCAGGGCGCGCCATTCGACAAAGCCACAAAACGGCACCATGCCGAGGTTCATCAGCAGAAAGATCGCCGTGTTACCGCGATGAACCGGGGTGAGTGGCTCAAAGTGAACCTGTCCTGGAACGTTGTCGAGATGTCCCGCGCAGACCTCGCGCACTTCGCCGTTCAAGTTGACGCGCAGCCAGGTGTGGCCCATCGTCCAGTCAGGATTGGTCAACACACGGACTTTCAAGGCAAAGACGGCTTCAGTATCAAGTCCCAAACGATCGAGGATTTGCTTGAGCGCCAGGTTGTATTGCGTGCAGTAGCCCATGCCATACTCAAAGGCGCGGGCAGGCGTATCCCACAAATTGC
The DNA here is from genome assembly GCA_030834825.1 of Thermoflexales bacterium. GTDB lineage: Bacteria > Chloroflexota > Anaerolineae > Fen-1058 > Fen-1058 > Fen-1058. Next base: position 4,271 of record JAUQXC010000085.1, on the reverse strand, counting down.
GGGTGGAGTAGTAAGCGAACTTGCGGGCAACCAGCTGTTGGGCGTAAGCGACCCGCGCCCAGCCTTGCAGGCCGGTAAGTTGGCAGGCTTGAACTGCATCGTCCAGCGTTGTGACACCGTCAAAATCCGTGCGACGATAATAGGGCCGCAGTTTCAGCGTGCCTGGTATCAACCAGGCGAGACCGGCGGCGACGAAAGCCGTGAGCAAGGCAAAGGACCTGTGGTGTTTCATCATGAATTGGACTCCTGAGGATCAGACCGTCGTCGCGGTTTTTTGCTCAAGGGCAACGCGCCGATTGACGTGGCGCGCAGTCCACCACAGCAACCCCAGAAAAACCGGGTTGCTGAGATACATGATCGGATACTGGCGGCCCACGGTGAGCGGTCCGAAGATCAAGAAGAAACTCAGCGCGCCGTTGATCAATGCCAGCCGGTGCCGATCATCCCACGCGCGTCCGTTGCCACTCCAGCGCAGCACCATCCAAAGCATGAAGACATCAAAGAGCGTGATGAGCAACAGCGCGATCGGGAAAGGGTAAGCGCCGTGGTCGGCACCCTGAGAAACCAGTGTAAACTGCACGAACAGGCCTAGAAATCCCATCAACCAGAAACCCAACGGACGCAGCACTGCCCGATGGCGCGGTGGCCGCCATGGAGCCGGAATGAAGCGCGCCAGCAGCACGAGAAACAAGATCGCCAGCACAGTCAGCACTTTCCAGACACCGGGATCGTAGGTCGTGGCAATTTCCCACAGAAGATACACGCCACTAAAGCCAAGCCAATTGAGAATCCACCAGCCTTTATGCCTCACCCAGGATACTGCACGCCGATCGGGATAAAGAATTTCCACAAACGCCACGCTGGCAGCGATGCTGATCAGCGCGTGAAAGATCGTCAGGTGCACCGTCCACACCCAATTGACGCCGGCCACGCGGCCATAGGTTGCCAGCGGCCCCAGGTCCATCCACGCGGGATCGAAGAACGATTGAACCAAGAGGCCTTCTTCGTGGATCCCATAGGCCAGGCCCAGCAGTAACAAGCTGAACCACCCCTGACGCCAGCGCACGACGAGCTCGCGCGCGATGATTGCGCCGCAGCCGTATAGCAAGGCCAGGGTGATGAACGTGACGGGATTGACAAATTCGTTCAGCGGCGAAGAACCTGAGAACATTTCGCCAAAGACGGGGGCGATGATGAATAGCACGAGAGCAGGAGGAATACGCCGAAGCATGGTATGTTTCCCAGTTGAGATCGACCTGCTTTGTTCGACCTGCTTACAAGTACATCCCCAACAGAATCAGGATCGAGGTGCCCGTGAAAATGATCGGGCACAAGCGGTACGGCAGGAAGTTTACTCGAAAGCCCGTGAACAATGAAATGACCGAGAGAGCGTTGAGCATCACGCTGGTCAGCCAGTATACAATGCGAGCCACCAGACTGGCAGGATCGACCAGCGTGACAGCGGCCGTCAAGACGCCGCTGAAAATCAGCGTGACCCCTTCGTTGATCCACTCCATGGCAATGATACGCTGATTGTCGAGCGAGATCGCGCCAAAGCCTTTGACGACGTTCTTCGTGGGAAAAAGATGGGCTACACCCCAGACCACCAGCAACAAAGACGCACAGTAAAGCAAGAGATTGCCGATCATGAGGTATACTCCTGAATCTGTCTTTCAATCCTGCATACGCCTGAAGATGACGAGCGAAAACCCGGTCGCCACCAGCGCCAGCGTGATGGGAAGCCCCATATCGAATGCAGCGCCCCGTCCAAACGAGAGATAAAGCAACACGGAAGAAACGCTGAGCGCGATGAAGACCATCGAAGAGGTGAAAGCCAGGAAAGTGCTGATCAAGTAGCCCCACGCCTTCCTTCTCCACAGGAAGGTCCCGCCCACAAAATGCAAGGGAACCATAATCCCAAGTTCCAAGGCGGCCAATTCCAGCGTGGTGTAATGATCCAAGGACGCCGGCGGGTTGCCCGTGGCATACGCCGAGATAATTTCGGCCAGATACTGGAGCAGCAGAAGCAAGCCCACCGTTATCAGGTAGACTGAGACGCTCTTTCTAGGAAAGTGGGGCCCCAGTTTTCCCGGCAAAGCGGGCAGGTCCATCTCTGCTAACGTAAGCAACAGCCCGAACAGCCCGCTGGAGAAGAGCGCAGTCCACACCAGAAACATGAAGTTGAAGGCATTCCCCATCACCCCGATAAGATAGATATAGGCCAGATAAGTAAACAGAGCGGTCAGGAGCAGCTGCCCCCTTAACTGACCACGCCGGTATAGCCTTAGTGCCAAGGCAAACAGGGGCAAAACAATGGCGAGGTTTATCAAGTCAAAACTGCGGAACCCGACTGCCTTGAAAGTATTATCGTACTGGTAAAGCCCCTGTCCGCCGTAGATTTCAACCGCTTCCCCTCGCAGGGTTGTAAAACGAGAGAGGCCTCCCCCGTCATCTGAAACGATTCCTATCACGGAAGAGATCAGGAGTAACAGCATCGCCAAGACGGACAAAGTGAATAGCGGTGTCTTATTCTTAGGGCGGTCAGCCATCTGAGGTCCTTTATGCTGATTTGATTTCAGTTGATCGCGCGCTCGGCGCGACGTTTGACGGCTTTCAACCACAAGACACGAATGAAGCCGCTGCCCAGCGAAATCAGCCGCCAGTAGAAACCAAACTTACGGCGCGTTTTGGGATCGAACACGTGGATGCGCGTCTCGGTGCTCAGGCGCACTGCGCCCGATACCGCAGTGGCATTGATCAGCAGGTTCGCCGCCACTTTGGCATACGCCGGATCGTTGAAAGCGAGATATTCTTCAGGGGAAGCAATCGGTGGACTGTCACCGCCGGTCAATTTCCAGAATTGCCCGATCAGGCCGAAGACGACTTCCCGATCGGGCGCTTCGCCCAACGGAATAAAGCCACCGGCAAACAGCTGTTGTAAAAACGGTTTGTCGTCGGCCAGTCGCGGCCCTGCTCTGCGCAGCAGCCGGCTTGGTAGAGTGCGGAGCGACAGCATAAGATTGACAAGCGGCGATAGCTCTCCAGCCCGCAGCTCGTGAATCGCAGCGAATACCCGATCGGGCGGAGCGTGCACAGTGACGGCGTGGATCTCATTGAATTCGTACTTGGGTAGAAAATCGTCGAGTAACATCGGAGTGTTTACCTTGATTGGTGCCGCCAGGCTTAGCTGTCTTTTCCGGATCAAAGCTGTGCCCTAAAATCCAAGGGGAGGCCAGTGCAGGACAAGCACTGCGATCAGAATTGCCAGATTGAGGAGAATACCAACTCCACCCTGGTCATCCAACTTTTGTAGCTTTCCATCCCAGAGAAGAAGGAAGGCAGCCGATGAGAATACGGCCGAACCCACCACCGCTGGATGCCACCAAGCCTGGCCCGCGAGTATCCCCAACCCGCCAATTACAAAACCGATGGCGGCCAGTACACAGGAAATGCTCGCCAGATTTCTGGTAGTCTTCTCTCCCAGCAGGGTTGAAAATGCCCAGGCGCCATCCGGCCAGACCATTCCGGGGCGCAGCTCAAACCGCCGCGCGCTCTGTCCAAAGTACAACAAGTGAACCAGGCCGTGCAACACGATGAAGACACCCAATATAGATTGCACCCAGGAAATCCTCCTTCTCTTTTTTCTCGGCGGGAGCGAAATCAGCAGAGAGCGCCTCACACCAGTTCAGTGACTGAAATAACCAGACTTGCAGGTGAGCCGCAAGCATAGCATACCTTACAAATCTCAAGAGTGCCTATCGTTTGCCTAACAATTCGGTATCAAGTGATCCAAGAGCGGCGCAACAACGCTAGGGTGAGCAGCGGCCGCCCAACACCACCCCCCGCTTCCGGTCAATGAACGCCGTTGAAGTGATCGCCTCATCAGGCGATCAGCATCCGCACCCCCAAAAATTGTGACTTAATTTTGTTGACAATTCGCCGGGAGAGGTTTATCCTATAGCCGACACAAGGAGTGACCTTATGGGACTAATCCGGCTCGCCAAGCGCTCGCGCGATCGACTCATGCGTGTGGCACGTTCTCGTTCCAATACCCGCCACGCCAAACGCGCCAAGGTCCTACTGGGCCTGCATCATGGTAAAAGCGTGCAACAAGTTGCCGATGAAGCAGGTGTCAGCCGCCAGGCCGTTTACAATTTGCAGAAGCGCTTTCTGGAGCGGCGCGATCAACGCGAGCATGAGCGCGTGCAGGATGCCCAGCACACCGGCCGGCCACCCAAGAAGCAGCGCATGGTGATCCGGATTATCAATAA
>JAUQXC010000928.1 GCA_030834825.1 Thermoflexales bacterium | reverse complement strand
GCTGGCAATTGCATGCTCAGCTGCCGCCTCTCGCGGCAGAGCGCATCATTCACAAGCAGCACGGGAATGCCTGTGAGGGAACTGTGCTGGAAGAAGTTTTGAAGTCAAGGGCGTCACCAGTTTAGTGATCACCGGCCTGGTGACCCATGGATGTGTTCGCGCCACCTGTATTGGTGTGCAGCAATTGGGCTATCGAGTGATTTTGGTTGAAGATGGTCATAGCAGCTTTAGTAAACAAGCCGCCAGTCTTATTGAGGAATGGAATCAGACGCTGCGGGCGAAGAAGGTCGAGTTGAAGCCCACTTCAGAGATAGAGTTTTGTTGATCGAAGCCGTAGAATCATGCCAGGATTTGACATGAACTAGTGTCACAATGATGTCAGACTCGTACAGAGTACACTTTTCAAGGAGCTGACATTATGGAACCGCAAATTGTGAAGAAGCCGGCGCTGAGCCTGGTAGGCTTGAAACTGCACGGGAAGCTGGAGGGCATGGATCTCATGGCCCTGTGGAACATCTTTGGGCCGCGCATGGCCGAGATCAAAGACGGCGATCCCCGCGTGTGTTACGGCGCGATGGACAACTACAACGAAGCGACGGGCGAGTTTGACTACCTGGCGGCCTGCGCCGCCAAGAACACCTCGGCACTGCCCGCCGATATGATCAGCTGGGCCGTCCCAGCGCAAACCTATGCCGTCTTTCCTTGCACCTTGCCGCAGGTTGGCGAGGCCTGGATGACGGCCTATCAACAGTGGCTGCCCCAATCGGGTTACAAGCGCGCAGCTGGGCCGGAATTCGAGTTATATGATGAGAAATTCAATCCGCAAGACCCGGCGGCGACGTTGTATCTCTACGTGCCGATCGTGAGCGCTAACTAATTGTTCGGGAACCGGGCTTCTCCTCTGTCGGGAAGCCCGGCCTTCTTTTGCATGGGCCGAGCAGGCCGGGTAGCGCTCCGCGCCAAGCGAGCGCGTTCACCCTACATGACAGACTCAGGAAGATAAGCATGAAGATGCCAGACACGATTGATCAATTTTTGTTTGCCCCTTGCGGCATGAACTGCATGGTTTGCTATGTGCATTTGAAGGAAAAGAAACCTTGTTCTGGCTGTCTGGGTGACGATCAACACAAGCCGGAAAGATGCCTCAATTGCTCCATCAAGCGCTGCGCAAAAGACAAGGGGCACGCTTACTGTTATGAGTGTCCGGTTTTTCCCTGTAAACAGGTTAAGAACCTGGAGAAAAGCTATCTGAAAAGATATCAGGTCAGCCTGTTAGCGAATTCAAGAATTGTAAAGGAAAAGGGACTTGAATATTTCCAGAATGAAGAAAGGCAGAAGTGGGCCTGTGATTGTTCGGGAGTAATATCATTGCATGATCGCATTTGTTCCGAATGCAAGAAAGAAACACCACGCTAGAGGCGTGAGGGGGCTATCCGTGTTTTGAACTGGCGTCACCTGATTCGATAAGGAAAGCATGGAAACGAAAGAAGCCTTACGCAAGCGGTTGAACAAAACAGTTGCAGAACTCATTGCGGTGTGTCGTCAACTGCCCGATCCCGACGCCGTGGTCTATGAGGGCTGGACGGCAAAGGATATTCTGGGCCATGTGACGTTCTGGCATGAGAGCTTCGCCCGCAACGTCGCTGATCTGGTGCATGATGGCCAGCCGCAGCCGCTGAAAGGCCAGTTAGCCCGCTTCGCGTTTGGTGTGACATTTTACAGGAAGATAGGAGAACGAGAATGCAACTTCAAGACTTTTACCCGATTATCGTGACGGACAACTTGTTTGAGTGCCGCGATTTCTATGCGCGATGGTTCGCGCTCGAAGTGAGTTTCGAGTCAAGCTGGTTCATTTTGATGTTTTCCGCCGAAGGTAAAGCCAGCATTGCCTTCATGCATCCAAATCATCCGTCCGCGCCTCCCGGACCGGAGACTTTCAACGGCAAAGGTATGTGTCTTGAGTTTCAAGTAGTGGATGCTCAAGCCGAGCATGAACGCTTCGTACGCGATGGAGCACCCGTTAGCTATGCCCTACGCGCTGAGCCATTTGGTCAGCGTCGGTTTGGACTGCACGACCCAGCGGGCGTCTGGATCGATGTTGTCGAGCAGATTGAGCCGGCAGCGGGGTGGTGGGATAAGTATATGATCTGATCGTTGCGGGCCAACAAGGACCCGCCGCGTACCCGCCATCAAGATGCTTTCTAAAGATCAGGTTGCCTGCGGGCCGCCGCCACGCTGTGGCAGAAACGGGCAAGCCTTGAGTCCAAGCACGATTTTTCAATATGAAAACAACAGCAGAGCTGCGCGAGCGGTTGAGTAAGACCGTCAAAGAGCTGATCACCACGTGCCGTCAACTGCCCGATGTCAATGCCACTGTCTATGACGGCTGGTCGGCCAAAGACATTCTGGGCCATGTGACGTTCTGGCATGAGAGCTTCGCCCGCAATGTGAGCGATCTGGTGCACGATCGCCAGCCGACCCCGTTGAAAGGTAAGTTGAGCGATCTCAATCAGCAGGGCGTTGCGGATCTGCGGCCGTGCAGCCTGGAAGAAGTGCTCGGCCGGTTAGAGGTCGCGCAGCGTATCATCCACGCGAACATCCTGAATCCCAAGTTAAGCTTGATCCCTTACCGGAAAGGCTCGCGCGATTACACGCCTGAAGAGCATCTGGAGATTGTCGCCGAGCATCTGCAGCAACATTTGAAAGGTCTCCGCCATGTCCAGATCGACTCATGAAGCACCGCAATTGAGCGGCAGCATGCCACCG
>JAUQXC010000927.1 GCA_030834825.1 Thermoflexales bacterium | reverse complement strand
AGGTTGTCCTGGACAAGTACACCATCGTTGAACCAGACCGCATCAAAACGGTGTATAACTGGCTGCAATATTTCGAGCCTGCGGAAGTAAAAAGCGAGTTTGTGGACGCGGGGTTTTTCCCCGGAGAACTTTATGCGGATGTGGCAGGGACCCCATACGATCGCGCGTCAAGTGAATTCGCCGTTGTCGCCCAAAAGTCGTAATAGAGAACAGAAGCAGCCGCCGGTAGCGCGCCGCGCTTCTCCGGGACGTGATCGTGTACGCTACTCGCTCTGATCGTGAACCCGTTTCCCGCTCCACTTCAATGGTGGAGCGGGCGGTCACGGCAGGCCATCAGGTCCAGTGATGCTTTTTCGGTATGAGGTCTACGGTAAGCCCAGCTTCTTGTTTTCTCCAACCCGCCTGACCGTCTCCTGAATCCGTCGTTGGCGAGTTATCTCCGTCTTGGCGCTGTCAATCCAGTAGATAAACTGCCTCTTATGAGAAGGAGCGAGGTTTTCAAAATTGCGCCAGGTCTGTGGGTTGGCCTTCAACGCTTTCTTCAGATCAGTGGAAATATTGCTCACATCTTCCCGCCGGGCTGCCGCACGCCATTGACCATTGGCCTTGGCCTCTTTGACCTTGGCTAAACCTGCTTCGGTCATGCGCCCTTGCTTAATCAATTTTGCGACTCGGCGCTTGTTGACTTGAGACCAGACGCTGCCTTTCTTGCGTGGTGAGAAGCGCAGCGCAAACCTCTCGTCGTCGATCCGCCGCAGCAGACCGTCGATCCAGCCGAAGCACAACGCTTCTTCGACCGCTTCTTCAAGCGCTAGACTCGGCTGGCCCGTGTGCTTCTTGTAGATCACGAGCCAGAGTTCTTTCGCGCTGGCGTGGTTCGCGGCGAGCCAGGCGCGCCACTCCGCTGGCTGGGTGAAGTGCAACGGCTGACCAAGCTCTGTCATGTCGGTTCAGATGATTTTGACGTCGCTAGCTGCTCCGGCATCTGCACGGCCACCACCTCACCGCGCGCGCACACCTGCCCCTCGGCGGATAAGGTCGCTTCCATGACGACCTTGCGCCCCTTCAATTCCAGCACGCGAGCGCGAATCTCCAACGGCACGCCCAGCGGTGTTGGTCGCAGGTAGTTCACGTGCAACGACGCCGTGACGAAGCGGAACGGTGGTTCGGTGTCCAGCTCACGGCCGGCGGCGCGATAGGAGGCTGCCGCCGCGGTGCCCGTGCAGTGACAATCGATCAGCGAGGCGATCAGGCCGCCATACACATAGCCGGGCACAGCGCTGTGATAGGCCCGGGGCGTGAACGTGCAGATCGTTTCGGCGCCGCCAGCGGCGGCGCTGTCAGCCGCGTCGCCGGCCCAATAACTCTTGATCTGCAGGCCGTGCTCGTTCAGGTGGCCGCAGCCGTAGCAGTAACTCAAGTGATCGGGGTAGTAGTCTTGAAAGGCTTGAGCGGGCATGCTGACTCCATGATTTGATCCCTAAATCCAATGAAAGAGCCCGGCGAACACCAGCAACAGGAATCCGTCGAGCACCGTAAGTATACCAATGAACCTCACTTGCTGCCGGCGCGGCCAGTCGTGAACGTAGAAGGCCGCGGCAAAGAACGGGATGTACACCAGCGCAAACACGGACAACGCACCCCACCAGGGATAGACCCACACGAACGTCGGCGTCTGTGCCAGGAAGATTTCGACGATGGCGAAGAAGGCCGCATTGGCCAGTGTGAAGAGCAGCCGGTTATTGACGCCCAGAATTTTCAGCTGCGGATCGGCAGGCAGGAGCTTGCTCATGATCAATCCCGCTACCGAGAACATCAGGCTGATTTCGATGCCGACACCGATCAGGAGCAGGAAGGCCGTGCCGGTCGGGATTGTCCACAAGGCATGACCGGTGAAGTGCTGAATGAGCGCGTTGAGAATTTCGAAGAACCAGTGAACGGTATACAGCGCCAGTCCAGCGACGACGACGTTCCAGTTCTTGTGCTGGATCTCGTTGGCGTAGATGTAGACGACGACGGCCAGCAGTGGAATGACAAACCATTGGAAGGTGACCGGGTCGCGCAGGATACCGAGTGCAGCAGCTGTGGCTTCGGGGTTGTTCATGAGACTGCCCTCCTGAGGTGTCAGGCTATAGACGAGTATTCGCGCGACCCTGCCGGCGAACCGAGGCCTTGAGGACGAACGCGAGAACGATGAGTGCAGCGGCCATCCAGAGTACCGCCCAGAGGATGGCGGGCAGCCCGGTCAGTTGACTCAAGGCCACGGCGTCGTTGACGATCCCTGGCCCGCCGGGAGAAGGTGTAAACAGATCGCTACGAATATCCAGCAGCGCATACAGGCAACTGGCGACGGCCATGAAGCGAATGCTGTAGAAGTTCACGTTCACGGGTAAGCGATACGCACTGAAAAACATCGCGGCAGCCGCGAGCAAGCCATACAACACTGCAAAGAAGTTACGGAAGAACAGCACGGTGCTCAAGGCGATCAGCACCGCCAGCCCCAGCATGAGGTGCCGCGCCCACTGGCGATAGTTGGAGAGGTAGAGCAAGGTTCCGCCCAACAGCATGCTGCCCAGGTATCCGGCTGAGGCGATGACGAACGGCCAGCCGCCTCGGGTCATGGTCAATCCGCCCTCTTCCGGGAAAATCTGAATGCTGACGACCTGACCACCGGTGAGCAGGGCTGCCAGCGCATGCCCCAGCTCATGCAGACAGACGACGAAGATCTTGATGGGATAGACGACCGGTGTCTCCCACAAGATCCACACCGCGACAAACAGCGCGGCTAGGATTAGACCCGCCTTGAGATCGAGCTGTTGTCGGGTGGCCATGTTTCACTTTAGCAGAGACTGTGTAAAGAAGGCGACGATACGCCGCGTATATTCCTGTGGACGCGCTGCCCAGGTGTAAGCGTGTGAACCCTCGGGAATTTCCCACAGCGATTTGGGTTCGCTGGCCGCAGCAACGTAACGCCGCACGGCTTCACGTTCCAAATCCTGCCCTGTACCGGAAATGAATAATTTAGGCTGGGGTGGCAATTTGCTCATCGCATCGATCACCGGCGCAGCAACCACCCCGCGTGCTCGCAGCACGGTAAACGTGACGAGGCGTTGCCCGGCGATCATCAATTGTGCAGGTGTGGTCGGCGGTGGGAAATCAGCTGCGCCGCTCTGACCGAGACCGTCCAGGATGATGGCTTTCAACCCGCCGTCTGCGGCGGCGTGCACGATATCGATCGCGCCCAGGGACAGGCCAATCGCCCCGATTCGATCGGGATCAACCTCTGGCCGGCTGCGCAAGTAGTTCAAGGCCGCTAACACATCGACGCCGGTAAATGAGGTTTGGGTCCCCTCACTGTCGCCATGGCTGCGTAGATCATAGAGCAGTATGCTGAAGCCTTGCTCGGCCAGGGCGGCCGCTTGTTCCAACTGGCCGATTGAAAGGCGATTGCCACCGCCACCATGCGCAAAGAGAATGGTGGCGCCGTTTGAGCCGGGCAGGTACCAACCACGCAGGGTCAAGCCATCGGAGGTGGGAAAAGCAACATCTTCGTAGTGAAGCCCGAAGTCAGCGGGAGTCTGGCAGCAAACCGGCCTGCGCGCTGGATACATCATGACATCAGCCGTGTGCAGGGGAGCGATTACAAGGACCAGCAGCCCTACTCCGCTGCCGACCACGGCCAAAGTAAATAGCGTCAACTTGAACCAATAGCGTAGACGGCTTTGCTTCATATGGGGTTCCGCCAGATTTGCTTAAGCCCTGACCTCTGTGACCCGGGGTCAGCGCGCGAGTTTGGCCATGAAGATACTGAGGAAGTACAGCAGAATCAAAGGCCCCATGACCAGCGCCATATTGAACGGATCGACGGTGGGGGTGATCAACGCTGCCGCGATCGCCGCGCCGACGACGGCAAAGCGCCACCAGCCCAGCAGCTTGCGCGCCGTCACGAATTTCAACTTGGCGAGAAAGAACACGATCAGCGGCAGCTCAAACGCCACGCCAATCCAGAACATGAGTGCGGTCACGAAGGGAATGTAGGCCGCCGCGCGCCAGCTGGTCCTGAAGATTTCCGGCTCGAAGGTGGACAGGAAGCCGATCGCCGCGGGCAGCATCATACTCCAGGCAAAGGCCACACCCAGCAAGAACAAGAGGGTCGCGCCCGGCACGATGATGCGCACGTAGCGTTTTTCTTTGGTTTCCAGGCCGGGCGCGATGAAACTCCACACAAAATAAATCAGCAACGGCATCGCCAGCACTGCACCGGACATTAACGCGACGCGGAAATAGGTCACGACGTTTTCGGTCGGATCGATCGTTTCCAGGATGCCGCCATACGGCGTGACCAGGAATTGCAGGATCTGGGTGGTGAACGCGAAGGACAGCGCGGTGGTGATGGCCAACACGAGGGCGCACTTAATCAGCACGTTGCGCAATTCGCGCAGGTGCCCCATGATGGGCATGATCTTGTCACTGGGGGATTTGCTCATATCGTGTATGAATCGTTGGAGTCAGTTTTGCTGGATGAGGTCTGGGGTGGCGTCGTCGCAGCGCGCTTGATGTCGTCAGCCAGCGTCCGGGCGATGGACTGCGATTCGTCAGGCTGCGCAGGCCCGCTCGGTTCTGCCGGGGCCGCCGTGTTTGATCGGGCGGGCGGCCTATTCACCGGCGGGGGTGGCGTCATGATTCCGCTCGTCACATCGACCAGATCGCGCTGGATGTTGCGAATCTCATCCTGCAGTGCGGTAATCTCGCCCGTAATTTGCCGGATGTCGGCGTTATAGTCGCGCGTGATGTTGTTGGTGGTTTCGCGCAATCGCCGCAGCCAGCTGCCTAATTGACGCATGACTCCTGGAATGCGTTCCGGCCCTAACACAATGAAAGCGACCAGGGCGATGAGCGCGATCTCCAGCGGTCCAATTCCCAGAAAATCCATAACCGGTTTTATCCAAGAGCCGAGCTGGGCGCTTCGGGTTCGGCTAAAGCCCCCAGCACGCCGTTGACAAAGCGCGGTGCGCTATCTGAGCCAAAAGTCTTGGCCAGTTCAATCGCTTCATTGATGGCCACTTTCAGCGGCGTCAGATGGGCAACGTGGAATTCGTAGATGGCCAGGCGCAGCACATTCCGATCGATGACGGCCATCTGATCGACCGGCCACTCTGGTGCATGGCGTTGAATCATTTCGTCCAGCTGCGCACGGTGTGCCTGCACCCCGGTGACCAGCGCGCGCGCAAATTCCGCGCCGGAAGGCGACAACGACTCATCCGCTAACCGTTGGGTCAACACCACGCCAGCGGGATGTTGCGTCGTATCAAGTTCGTAAAGGACTTTGAGCGCAGCCACGCGCCCCTGCTGTCTGGCTTTCACGTTGGGTCTTACTCGCGAACGGACAAGCAATTGCCGGTTCGCGCCTCATTCGCTGGCGGAAGTACTGGGTTCCGGCAGCGGATACTCTACATCTTGAATGTAGACATTGATCGCCTGCACATCCATCCCGACGATCTCCTTGATCGAGCGGGTCACTTCTTGCTGAATCCGCTGGCCGGTTTCGTAGAAGTTCACATCCGATCGGACCACAATGAAAATGTCGGCTTTGACTTTGTTGTCGATCACTTTGACGTTGGTGCCAATGTTGGTCTGCAGGAGTTGGCCGTTGTTGCCCATGCGGGCCACGCCCGGCACGCTGAGCGTCGTCAAGCGCGCAATCGTGTTCAGCACGGTCGTGGCAATCGTAATCGTGCCTTGCGATTCCTCGTACATGCTGTGCTCCTTGTCCATCATTGCATCGCCAGTCCGCCGTCGACGCTGAGTACGTGCCCGGTGATGTAGGCCGCTTCGTCGGAGGCGAGAAAGGCGACGGCATACGCCACATCCTCGATGGTGCCCAACCGCCCCAGGGGTGTCATCTTAATCGCTTCGTCCAGCAAATTCTGGGGCAGTGTCGCGGTCAGATCGGTGGGCACGAAGCCGGGTGCGACGGCGTTCACGGTGATGTTGCGTCCGCCGATTTCTTTTGCCAGCGACTTGGTGAACCCGATCAGCCCGGCCTTCGATGCCGAGTAATTCGTTTGACCGGGATTGCCGGCCAGCCCGGCCACCGAGGTCATGTTCACAATCCGGCCGTACTTCTGGCGCATCATCGGTTTGAGTGCAGCCTTACTACAATTGTAGGCGCTCTTGAGATTCGTGGCAATCACCAGATCCCAATCGCTTTCCGGCATCAGGGCCAGCAGCATATCGCGCGTGGTGCCGGCGTTGTTGACCAGAATATCCAGCCTGCCGCCGAACTCCGTTGCGGCCTTGACCAGACTCTGCGCTGCATTGTACTGGGTGACATCAGACTGTACCGCCAGGGCCTCGCTGCCGGCATCCTTGATCAGTTGGACCACTTCATTGGCGGCCGTGGCGTTTGAATGATAGTTGACGACGACCTTGGCGCCGCGCTTCGCCAACTCGATCGCGATGCCGCGTCCCAGACCGCGCGAACCGCCGGTTACGACCGCGACTTTACCGTTGAATGACATACCACCTCCCGTTGGGTCTTAAGTGTTTTAGTCTTTAGTCTTCAGCAGCGTGTGCGCCAGCTGCTCGATGACGCTGATCACGGCGGCATTGTCTTGATCGCCCAGCCCGTTGGCGATCAGGGCGTTGAACACTTGCGTGTTGGCGGCGGTGCCGGGCAGGGGGACGGCATAAGCTTTAGCCATCTCCATGACGATGTTCAGGTCTTTGAGTTGCATCGACGCTTTGAAGCCCGGTGCGCGGTTGCCCGCGAACAGGCGTTGCGGCTTGTTGTCCAGCGTCCAGCACTGTGCCGCGCCGCCCTTAATGGCTTCCACCACTTTTTCAGGATCGGCGCCCGCCTTCTGCGCCATGATCAGCAGCTCGCCCATGGCCACCATCTGCGCGGCGACCATGATCTGATTGCAGGCTTTGGCCACTTGCCCACACCCGCTCGGCCCGAGATGTGTGATGCGCTTGCCTAACACTTTGAAGATTGGCTCGACGACCCGCATCGCGTCTTCATCACCACCGGCCATGATCGTCAAGGTGGCATTCTGCGCGCCAATCTCTCCGCCGCTGACCGGCGCGTCAAGGTGAATCACTTCGTGCTCGGCTTCCAACGCGGCGATACGGCGTGTCGCCGTCACCGCGATCGTGCTCATATCGACGTGAATCAAGCCGGGACGTGCACCTGCTAAAATGCCGTCCGGTCCGTTGATCACCGACTCGACATCGGGCGAATCAGGCAGCATGGTGATCACTACCGCGCTGTTCATGGCGACGGCGCGTGGTGAAGCAGCCGCTTGCGCGCCTAATGTGACCAGTTCGTTTACGGCGGCGCGGCTGCGATTGTGTACCGTCAGCGGATAGCCAGCTTTGATGAGGTGCCCGGCCATCGGCTTGCCCATCAACCCTAACCCGATGAAGCCTACGCGCATTTTTGGAAGTCCTACGTTGGCAGCTGGATCGACCATGACCCTCCTCCGGGCGGTTAGTGTATCACACTAGGGTTGAGAGTGCACATCAGACACCAGATGAAAGTGCAGCTGCGGCACGTCTTGATAGGAACCGCCATTGGCAAATTCCAGAACTTATCACCCCACTTTGTGCAGAACCCCGCCGTCGTCATTCCCGCGTGCCGCCAGACTCCAGGGGAGCCTGGGTACAGCATAGCGGGAATCCAGGAGTGTGACCGGCGCAAATTGTCGAATAGGGGTCTGGATGCCCGATAACTGAACTCGGGCATGACGAATGAACATGCTATGGTTTCAATAGCAAATCGATCGCGGTGGGATCGCCTACGCTGATGGCGGTTAGACCTTTTTCAATCCGGCGCACCAACCCGGCCAGCACATCCTTTGGCCCAATTTCGAAGCACGTTGTCACACCCTGCTGTGCCAGGTATTGGACGGATTCTGTCCAGCGCACCGGCGAGGTCAACTGCGCTTCCAATTCGTCACGGATATCGATGATGGAGATCGGGCGGGCGTACACATTGCCGATAACGGGGACACGCGGTGTCGTAAAAGAGAGCGCATCGAGTTCGCCGCGGAACGATCGGGCGGCCATCTTCATCAAGGGTGAATGCGAGGCAATACTGACCTGCAAGCGAATAATCCGTTTGGCGCCGCGCGTCTTCGCCAATTCCATCGCTTTTTCCAGTGCCGTAATATCGCCCGAGATCACCATCTGACCGGGACTGTTATCATTGGCCACCTGCACGGGTTTGCCTACGAGCTGGCTCGCTTCCTGGCAGACTTCGTCCATGACCTCCCGGCCCAGCGGCATGACGGCGGCCATTCCGCCGGACATGGCTTGACCAGAGTCCTTCATCAAACGTCCGCGCTCGCGCACTAACTGGACGGCGGTTTCAAACGACAACGAGCCGGCGGCGACCAATGCGCTGAATTCACCCAAACTGTGGCCTGCCATAAACCCGGGCTTGATCTGGGGCGCGACCTTTTCGATCACGCGCAGCGTGGCAATGCTGTGTGTGAGGATGGCGGGCTGGGCGTTGACCGTGTCCCTCAACTCGGCCTCAGGACCGTCGAAGCACAATCGGGATAAGGCAAAGCCCAGGACGTCGTCGGCCTGGGCAAAGATCGATCGGGCTTCAGGGTAAGCCTCCGCCAATTCGCGACCCATGCCCACCACCTGTGAGCCTTGACCGGGAAAAAGGAAAGCAACCGTAGCAGGATTCATGGCATTCACCCTGAACAGAGATTTGTTAAAGGATGGCCCGACAAGCGGGCGACTGGAAACAACACACGAGGCCGTCACTTGCATGAGCGGCCCCGTGGTGAGTTGGGCTTACTGCTGCGCGCTGGGGCGGTTCTTGCGCTCTTCACGCGCCTGCACGTTGATGACCTGGCGACCGTTATAGGTGCCGCAGGTCGGGCAGACGCGATGGGGCAATTTCAGCTCTTTGCACTGCCCGCACATTTCCAGCGTCGTCGGCTTCAGATTGTAGTGTGCCCGACGGCGATTGCGCCGGCCTTTAGAATGCTTACGCTTTGGTAGTGGTGTCATGGTAAGTTGCTGCTCTTCCTTTCGTAATACTGTGACCGTGTCACACGTGACCGGGCGCGAATTATAACAGATGCAGGATGTATGTCAAGACAGAGTCTGTCGAGACAGAGTCTGTTAAGTTGTTAAGATAGGTGTGAGGAAGAGCCCAGGCCGGTGCCCATCCCCGATTGATCCGAATAAGCCCGTTCGGTATTCAATTTCAACAGGCCATTGCGTACGATGCTAAGCGCTTTGGCCAGGTCTTCTTCCATTTTCGACAGGACTTGAATCGTGTAGTCGTCAGCATCAGCCTTCAGGGCATCCGCCTCACGTTGGGCGCGTTCCACGATATTCTGCGCGCGGGCCTGCGCTTGTTTGACGATCTCGGTGTCGTTGGCCAGTTGTTGTGCTTCATCGCGTCCCAAATCGACCACGCGCGCCGCTTCCTCATTGGCCTGGGCGATGATCCGATCGCGCTCCTGGTTGATGCGCTTGGCTTTCTTGACCTCATCGGGAATCGACACCCGCATTTGGTCAATGACCTCCCACGCGCGTTGTTCGTCGATGAGGACGCGCTTGCCCATCAGCGGCGGATGTGAGCCTTCGTTCAGCAGCGTTTCGAGTTGATCAATAAGATGCAAGATGTCCATGGGCGACCCTCGTTCAGGCTGTCGATTGCTGCCTACAGTGTCTTACAAGTTGGGAAAATTTGCAAATCGCTCACTGGGTTTTCATAGAGACGACTTCCCCTGGCCGGTCTCTACTGGCAGCGCTTAGAGATGAGCTGCCTACGGACTAGATAACATAGATCAATCGCGCAGTGACGTAATCGGCACCGGTTGATTGATCGGATCCTTGGCGCGCTCGACGGCCTTGTGCTGCAGCGCCTCCACGACGAACGTCGGCGCCATGCTCGAGACATCGCCGCCCAAGAGACCCACTTCACGCAGGGTGCTGGAGCTCAAGAAGGCATAGGCCTGGCTGGTCATCAGGCAGACCACTTCGATGTCCGGCGCCAGCTGCTTGTTGGTCAGCGCCATGTGCCATTCCAACTCGAAGTCGCTGACGACGCGCAAGCCACGCACGATAACCTGCGCGCCGACCTGTCGCGCATATTCCACGGTCAGTCCGCCGTAGCGTGCAATCTCGATGTTAGGCACATCGCGCAAAGCCTGCTCGACCAGCAGCATCCGTTCGTCGATGTTGAAGAGCAGGTTCTTCAAGGGCCGATCGTACACGGCGACGGTGACACGATCGAAAATGCTGGCGGCCCGTTTGGCAATATCGATGTGGCCGTAATGGATGGGGTCGAATGAAGCAGGATAAATGGCGCTGGTCAAAATGGCTCCTTGGATTAACTCAAATCTCCCGCACCGCTGGCCCAGAATTCTTTCAAGCGCTGCGCCAGCAGCTGGTATTCTTCCGCACTTAATTCCGGATCCTTCGTCAACACTTTGTCGGCTTCGCGCCGCGCCAGATCGATCAGGCGCGCATCGGTGACATTGGTCATGTGCAGATCGGGCAGGCCGCTTTGCCGGGTGCCGAAGAACTGTCCCGGCCCGCGTAGTTGCAGATCTTTTTCGGCTAGCACAAAACCATCGGTGCTGGCTTCCACCGCTTTCAAGCGCTCGGTGATGTCTGAGGCGCTCAGCTCGGTTTGCAGCAGGCAGAACGATTTATGCTCACCGCGTCCCACCCGCCCGCGAAATTGATGCAGCTGCGCCAGTCCAAAACGTTCTGCGCCTTCGATCATGATGAGCGTGGCATTCGGCACGTCAATGCCCACTTCCACGACAGAGGTGGACACGAGAATCTGTGTTTCGTTGTTGGCAAAGGCGCGCATCGCGGCGTCCTTGTCCTCGGATTTCATGCGGCCGTGCATCAAGCCCAGCTGGAATTGTGGGAAGACGTGCTTCTGCAAACGGGCGTGCTCTTCAACGGCGGCCTTGGCTTCAATCTTATCGGATTCTTCAACCAGCGGGCAGATGATGAACGCCTGCCGCCCTTTTTCGATTTGTGCGCGGACGAAGGCATAGGCGCGTTCACGTTCCTGGGGCAGCACGATGCGGGTCTCGATCGGCTGGCGGCCCGGCGGCATCTGATCGATCACCGAGAGATCGAGATCGCCATAGAGGGTGAGCGCCAGGGTGCGCGGAATGGGCGTGGCCGTCATTACCAGCACGTGTGGATTACTGCCCTTCTGGCGGAGCAGCGCGCGCTGCGCTACGCCAAAGCGATGTTGTTCGTCGATGACGGCTAAAGCCAGATCATGGAAAGCCACCGTCTCTTGAATCAGCGCATGTGTCCCTACCACGATGTTGGCGCGCCCGTCGGCGATTTCGGCGAGGATGAGCTCACGCTCGGCTTGTGGCGTGCTGCCGGTCAAGAGGCGTACCGTCAATGGCTGGGGCAGATCCGGCCCGTTGACGGTCTCGAATAACCTGCCCAAATTCT
>JAUQXC010000926.1 GCA_030834825.1 Thermoflexales bacterium | reverse complement strand
GGCGTCAGCGCTGCCAGTTTGTGAGGCAGGGTGGCCTTCAATTCGGCTTCGCTCAATCCCGCCAGGAGCAGCTTGCCGGTTGAGGTGGCATGGGCCGGATAGCGCGAGCCAATATTGTCGCCCACGCCGACGCGCAGCATGTGCTCGCCCTGCACTTCCTCGATGATCATCACGTCGGCTCCCACCAGGAGCTCCAGATCGACGGTTTCACCGCTCTTTTGCGCCAGCGCGCGGAGGTGGGGCAGGGCGCTGGCGCGCAAATTGATCTGGCGCAAAGCCAGGCCCCCCAATGAAACCAAAGTCGGCCCCAATCGATAGGCGCTGTTGCGTGGCTCGCCTTGAAGGGTGTAGTCGCGGGCGACCAGCCCTTCGGCTTCCAACACGCTGAGCAGGCGATGCACGGTGCTGCGATTGAGATCGAGCTTGACCGCGATCTGGGCCGCGGTCAAGCCACCGTTGGTGGATTCAAAGACCTTCAAAACGCTGACGGCGCGCGAAACGGCTTGCGTGCCATGATACGGTTGACGGCGAGAGGGACGTTTGGGAATTGGCATAGCTCATCGGGTGTCAGGTCGTGCGCAACAAGCGATCGAGAAACTGGCGAGTCCGGGGATCGCAAGGCACACTGAAGATTTGATCGGCCGCGCCTTCTTCGATGATTTGACCTTCGTCCATATAGACGACACGATTGGCGACTTCGCTGGCAAAGCCCATCTCATGAGTGACCACCAGCATGGTGGTGCCTTCTTTGGCGAGCTGCGTCCTCACTTCCAGCACCTCGCCGATTAATTCAGGATCGAGCGCCGAGGTCGGCTCGTCAAACAACATGACCTTGGGCTCCATCGTCAAGGCGCGGGCGATCGCCACGCGCTGTTTTTGCCCGCCCGACAGACGCGCCGGGAATTCATCGCGCTTTTCCATTAAGCCGACTTTGTCCAGGAACTTCTCAGCAATGACGATGGCCCGCTCACGCGGCAGGCCTTTGACCGTGACCGGGGCCTCGATCAGATTGTCGATCACGCTCAAGTGGGGGAACAGATTGAACTCTTGGAAGACCATGCCGGTGCATAGGCGAATCTGATGAATGGCCCGCTTCTGTGCTTTGCTCAGGCGATGCTGGTCTACCGCGACGCTAATCTCATCGACTTCGATCGTGCCGTGCGTGGGCTGCTCCAGAAAATTGATACAGCGCAATAACGTGGATTTGCCCGAACCCGATCGGCCGATCACGCAGACCACTTCTTGCGGATCGATTGACAGGGAAACGTTTTTCAAGACGTGCAGGGCGCCGAAGTGCTTATTGAGTTGTGACACGCGGATAATGGCCATGCTTAGCGCTCCCCCCGGGCCAGACGTTTTTCCAGGCGGGATTGCAACCAGGTGAAGATAATCGTCATGCCCCAATACCACACTGCGACGACGAGCAGCGCTTCCAGACTGCGGAACTCGCGGCGGCCTTGATTCTGGCCGTACCACATGAGGTCGCGCACAAAGCCCAAAGTTGAAACCAGCGCCGAGTCTTTAAGCATGGCAATGAAATCATTGCCCATGGGCGGAATCACGATGCGCAGCGCCTGGGGCAGAACGATGCGGCGCATCATTTGTCCCGGCGTCATGCCCAGGGCCAGCGCCGCCTCGCGTTGGCCTTTCCCCACACCTTGAATGCCGGCGCGGAAAGTCTCACTCATGTAAGCGCCATAGTTCAACGAGAGCGCCAGGATGCCGGACAAGGTGGCGTCCAAAATAATACCCATTTGAGGCAGCGCCAGGAAAAAGAAGACAATCTGCAGCAAGAGGGGTGTGCCGCGAATCAGTGAGACGTAGAAGGTGGATAAGGCATATAGGAAGGCGACGCGTGATAAACGGGCCAGGGCTGTGAGCAGCGCGAGAATGCTCGCGACGAGGATGGAAGTGGCCGATAGCAACAAAGTGACGACAACGCCTTGCCGGATAATGGGTGACACACGGCCGATGAATTCCCAATCAAACTGGATCGTTTGAAGCACGATCGGCCCGATCTGAATGCGCGCGCCGCTGAAAATGAAGAGCAGCGTGCCGAGAATGACACCCCACCAGACGAGCACACGCCCGCGAAAAGTGTGTTGAGCATGTTCTTGTTGCTTCAGGATCAACTCAGCCTGGGACAGGCTTTCGACGGCCATGGACGTTCTCCGTAATGGACACAGCGTAATGCATCAAGCGCGTTCCTGGCGATACGCATTACGCTGTGCGGCTGTTGTTTGAATTTCAAGCGTGGCTTACTTCACGACGCTCAAATCTGCGCCGAACCACTTCAGCGACGACTTGGAGAGCGTACCATCCGCATGCATGTCGTTGACGGCCTTGGTGATGGCCTCAAGCAGACTCTTAGGATCCTTCGCCGATTTCTTGTCGAGAGCCACGGCCAGGTTTTCGATGTACAAGGGGCCGCCGACCTTCTCGATTCCTACGCCCTCGGCGATGGCGGCATCGACGACGGTGCTGGCGGTCAAAAAGGCCTCAAATTCGGTGCGGCCGGCCTTAATGGCTTGCACACACTCTGAATCGGTATTCAGTGGCACGACCTGCACATTGGTGGGCGCGTTCACTTTGATTTGGCTGGCCGGGAAGCCAAGGTCTCCACCATTCAAGTAAGTATCATACGTCGTGCCGCTGCCTACGCACACCGCTTTGCCAGAGATGTCCGCGACTGACTGGATACCTGCGCCAGCGCGCGCTGCCAGCTGGGCTGCATAGGAGTAATAAGCGGGGCTAAACCACACAGCTTTTTCGCGATCTTGGGTAATGGTCATCGAGCCGACACTCACATCCCAGCGGCCGCCCCAGCTGCCGGCAGTAATCAAATCCCAGGCCGGCGTAACGAAGCACGGTTCCACGCCCAGGCGTTTGGCGATTTCGACGGCGGTGTCGATGTCGAAGCCTTCGACCTCCGCCGCCGTGAGCTCGGTCGAATCGCACCGGGTGTCGGCGGCGCGCTGAGCGCCCTGCACACCGGATGAGTGTGGAGCATAGTTGAGATCTGTGGAGATGCGTAAGGTGCCGCGCGCCTTGATTTCAGCGAACAGATCATTGGCCGGGGCACTGGCGGGTTGACAAGCTGCTAGTAAAGCAATGACCAGCGCTGCGCTCACGCAGCCTAACAACCGTCTCTTCATAGTCGACATCGTTTCCTCCTGTGATTTTGGAACAACCCGTGCTCCAAGATGTTCACATTGTAAACGAAGTCGGGGTCGTGTCAAGGTCGAGTTTTCAGTTGCTCAGGCGAACGGCCACTGAGAAGTCACCAGCGGGAGGTGACCGTTTTACACGACTTGCTTGTAAAACTCACGCACCACGTGATTGAAAGCGTCGGCCTTGTCGAGGTTGGAGAGGTGACCTGCATCGGGAATGATCACCAGCCGGCTATTGGGCATCAAGGCCTGCATCGCCTCGCTGTCGGCGGGAGGAATGAGCGCATCTTCTGAGCCGGAAACAATCAATGTGGGGACGGTCGCAAAGCGGAGCAGCGTGGTGCGATCGGGGCGAACCGCCATGCCGCGCAGTG
>JAUQXC010000925.1 GCA_030834825.1 Thermoflexales bacterium | reverse complement strand
CTTTTGAAGTCTGCGAGCAGCTGGGCTTGCTGAGAGACGGCTACGGCAAGTGGCGCGCGCCCGATTGGTACATTCAAGCCGTCAGTGGCGGCATGGGACCCATCGGGGCGTGGCGCGGCTTCGAAGAGCTGTATGAGATGGGGTTGATCGATCGGCTGCCCAAGATCGCCGTGATCCAGGCCGAAGGCTGCGCGCCCATGGTCAGCGCCTTCAAAGCCGGCAAAGACATGCCCGACATCGTGATTGCGCCTAACACGCACATCGAGACCCTGGCCACCGGCAATCCCGGCGTAGCCTACGGGCTGCTGCGTCAGATCATTTTGCAGCATGGCGGCAGTATGGAATCGGTCAGCGACCAAGAATCATTCCGCGCCATGCACGTGCTGGCGAAGATGGACGGCATCTCGGTGGAATCCGCCACGGGCACGGCTTTTGCGGGCCTGTTCAAACTCATCGCGCAGCAGATCATCAAGCGTGACGAGATCGTGGTGGTCAATTGTTCGGGCCACACCTTCCCGGTGGAAAAAGAACTGCTGGGCGACGAATGGGCCCGCGACGTGGAAGTGCCCGGACCGACCCCCACAGCCAGCGTACCGCAGGAAGGCTTGTTGTCCGCAATCGAACGGTTAGACGATCGGATGCGCGACATTCTCATCATGGACGACACGCCGGAAGCGTCGCGTTTGCTGCGCCGCATTTTGCAGGCCTACGGCACCTTCAATGTGCGCGAAGCCGAAAACGGGCGCATCGGGTTGGAGATGGTACACCAACGCCCACCCGATCTGATCCTGCTCGACTTGATGATGCCGGAGATGGACGGATTTGAGGTGCTGGACGCCTTGAAGAGCGACAAGGAACTCGGCAAGATCCCCGTCATCGTCGTCACGGCCAAAGAGCTCACCGCCATCGAAAAGCAACGGCTGTCCGACAAGATACAATCGCTGATGCAAAAGGGTGCTTTCTCTGATCAAGATATTGTCGACAAGATGATGGAGATGCTCAACTAAGCTCCACGTAAAATATAGAGACGAGGCCGGGTATGCCCACCAAACCACTGGGACCACTGAAAATTCTCTACATCGAAGACGATCCAAATAGCCGCCGGTTGGTCGAACGTCTGCTCCTGGCGGAGGGCTACGAGGTCTACGTGGCTGAGGACGGGCTGGCCGGGCTGGAGCTGGCGCGACAAGTCAGGCCGGCGTTGGTTCTGACCGACGTGAACATGGGGACGATGACGGGGCATGAAGTGGCCACCCGGCTGAAAGAAATGCCGGAGACGCGCCACGCGCCGGTCATCGCCATGACGGCCAACACCATGCAGACCGATCGCGAGATTGCACTGGTGGCAGGCTGCGACGGTTACATCACCAAGCCCATTGACGTGGACGCGCTGCCCCGCCTGATCGAGAAGTTTCTGGCCGGTGCCCGGGAACACGTCGATGACACCGTCAAGGTCCAGCGCCTGGAAGAGTACCGCAACACCCTGGTCACCCGGTTGGAGCAGACCGTGGCCGACCTGCAACGCGCCAACGCCGAGCTGCGCCGGGCCGACAAGATGAAGAAGGATTTCGTCGTCATCTCTTCACATGAGCTGCGCACGCCCATCACGTTGATCTACGGTTACATCAAACTGCTCAAAATGGAAACCGATCAGCTGGCACTGGGCGAACACCTCGACGCCATTGTCGACAAGATCCTGACGGCCACGCAGCGCATGAACGACGCCGTGGACAGCATCATCAATGTCTCGCTGATTGATTCCGAGCAGTTGGAGCTGGCGCTGAAACCGGTGGATTTGCAGGGGGTCGTACAATCGATCGTCCAGCAGTTGCAGCCGGTCGCTTTGCAACGCAACCAGAAATTGTACATGAGCGACATGTCCACACTGCCGCCCGTGCCGGGCGACGCCAATTACTTGCGGCGCGCGTTGTCCAACGTGGTCGACAATGCCATCAAGTACACGCCCGACGGCGGCGAGATCGGCATCGAAGCCCTAAACGAGTTTGAGACGATACACATCACCATCAGCGATACCGGCATCGGCATCGATCGCGCCCACCAGGAACGCATTTTTGAAAAATTCTACGTGCTGGAAGACACCGCCTATCACTCCACCAACCGCACCGGTTTTATGGGTGGGGGTATGGGCCTGGGCCTGGCGGTGACCCAGGGCATCATCCGCGCGCATGGCGGACGCATCTGGGTGGATAGCGAAGGCAAGGATGTGAGCCGTTTGCCCGGCAGTCGCTTCCACATCATGCTGCCTATGACCGCCCCCGTCGCACGCGAGGCGACCATCGCAGAAAAGTAGCGGAGAGCATGCCGTCAGCAGAAATGATCAGACGCAGTGGAATTCGGGCCGCTTTACTCTCTGCCCTGGCGCTTGGCACCACGCCGATCTTGGGCAAGCTGGCCTATACCAGCGGCATGAATCCCTACAGCCTGACGGCGATCCGCACACTGATAGCGGCCGCGCTCCTCTGGGTCCTCTACCTTTCCACCAAGAAGAACCGCAAGTTCATCTATATCTATCCAGCGGGCTTACTCATCTCTGCGGCCGCGGGCGCGTTGAACGGCGCCAGCTCGCTGCTCTACTACAATGGCCTGACCTTGATCGACGCCGGGGTGGGCCAGATGCTCTATAGCCTGTACCCTCTGTTCGTGGTCATGATCCGCCGCCTGGACGGCCAGCGTGTTTCCCATTGGACCAAAGTCCGGCTGGCCCTGGCGTTATTGGCCGTCATGCTTCTCATCACACCGCGCGGCGGAAACATCGACTGGATCGGTGCCGCCCTCATGTTGGGGGCCGGTTTGATGTATGCCATGCACTTAGCCGTCAGTCAGCGCGTGTTGTACGAAATGCCGGCGCCAACCGTCGCCCTGTATGTGCTGACCGCCATGACCGCCGTGGTGTGTCTGGCTTACGTCATACACGGTCCCGGCGACGTGCCGCTGACGGGGTTGCCACCGACGATGATGCTGGCCGGCATCACCATGCTATCGCGGCTGCTGATGTTTCTGGGCGTGAAACAGCTGGGCAGCATTCAAACCGCCTTGCTGGGGGTCACGGAAATTCTGGTGACCGTCGTCCTCTCCATCTTCGTGCTGGGCGAACAGCTGGTGGAACGCCAGTGGATCGGGGCGGCCATTCTCATCACCAGCTTGCTCTTGATCATCTTCGAGCCGGGGATCGGCCTCTCGTGGCCCTTTCGAAAAAAAAAGAACTCGGACCTGATCGATCAAAAGATCCTGCTCTAAAACAACTTCGCGATCTCGTCCCGCTCAAACGCCCGCAGTGGTTCACGGCGACCCTCGAATTCGGCCAGCACGATCGGTCGATCGCTCTTGTCGATCACAGCACCAATGACGGTCGCTTCGACCTGGCTGCTCCGCAGGACTTCCACCACCCGATCGGCTTCCGCCGCGCCCACGGCGATCAAGAGCGAGCCTGAAGCGATGACGCCCCACGGATCGAGACCAAAGTAAGCGCACAGCGCCTGCGTTTCGGGATAGATCGGCACTGCGTCGCGATTGATCTGCAAGTCCACTTGCGCCGCCACAGCCATTTCAGTCAAAGCGGTAGCCATCCCGCCTTCAGTCGGATCATGCATCGCGTGGATGTGCCCGGCCCGCAACGCCAGCTGCGCTTCGCGCAGCACCGAAATGCCCGGTTCGTGCAAGAAGTGACGACAGCGCAGCAGGAAGGCCGCATCAAACGCCGGACGCAACGCGTCCGCTTTCTCCCGCGCCATGATCGAGGTCGCTTCCACGGCCAGGCGTTTGGTCAAAATGATCGCATCGCCGGGCTGTGCACCGTCGGATCTAATCAAGCGCTCGCGCGCCACGGTTCCCAAGAGCGTCCCCATCACGATCGGGCGAGTGAGATCATAAGTCACCTCGGTGTGCCCACCGACCAGCGTTGCCCCGACGTCCGCACACGCGGATCGCATCTGATCGAAAATGCGATCGATCGCTTCCATTTCGAAGGCCTGTGGCAACAAGACGGTGGCCAGGAACCAGCGGGGGGTCGCCCCGGTCGTCGCCAGATCATTCGCGTTGACCTGCACCACATACCAGCCAATTTCGTCTGTCGCAAACGTGATCGGATCGGACTTGGCGACGAGCAGCTGATGGCCGTCGAAGTCGATCACGGCACAGTCACGTCCAACGCCGGGGCCAAACAGCACCGACGCATCACGCCTGGCGATCTGTTGTAAGAGTTGAGCTAATCGATCGGGTGGCAGTTTACCGAGAGCGAGTGTCATAGCATCATTATAAGGCAAAACGCTCAAGGCTCCGACATTTCTTCGCCTTCGATCTTCTTTAGATTTAACCCAAGGTAACCAGGAAAATCCCTAACTTCCCAAATTGGCTGTAT
>JAUQXC010000924.1 GCA_030834825.1 Thermoflexales bacterium | reverse complement strand
CCACGAGTCCATGGCTGTAGCCGATATTGATAACTTTGCCCAGGCCGAGGTTAGTCTTGAGCTGTTTGTTCTTTGGCCACGAAACCCAGAGCATGCCCTGTGGCTTAAGGTGGCGTTTGAGTTTAGGAAACATCGCGTCCATCTCAGCCTGAGTGGTCGTGAAGACATGCAGGTAGTCGAACTCTCCGCGGAGTTCAGCACCGACATTAAGGTTTGGCAGGTTCATGTTCTCCAGCGTGGACGGCGGGGCATTCACAAAGAATGCTCGCATGCCTTCTTTGATACCCATCTTTTGCGACACAGCTCTCATCATGCGTCCTCCTCACTGACTCTGACATTGTAGGCGGCCTGACTCATAGTTGAACAGTGAACGGCTGTTGGCCAGCCCGAGTCTCGCTTG
Source organism: Thermoflexales bacterium (assembly GCA_030834825.1). Classification (GTDB taxonomy): domain Bacteria; phylum Chloroflexota; class Anaerolineae; order Fen-1058; family Fen-1058; genus Fen-1058. Next base: position 4,306 of record JAUQXC010000924.1, on the reverse strand, counting down.
CTACCAGGCACGCCTTAGCCGAGCTGCTCGGCCAGCCCGATGAGAAGTCCCTCGGGTCCGCGGATGTAGCAGAGACGATACGCGTCTTCGTACTGCACCACTTCGCCGACAAGCTGTGCGCCGTGCTTCCCGAGCCGAGCGATCGTATCGTCGAGGTCGTCCACGGCGAACATGACGCGCAGGTAGCCCAGAGCGTTCACCGGGGCGTTCCGGTGATCGGCGACCACAGGTGGCACGAGAAATTGCGAAAGCTCGAGCCGACTGTGGCCGTCGGGGGTGGCCATCATGGCGATCTCGACGCGCTGGTCGCGCAGTCCAGTGACACGCCCGACCCATTCTCCTTCGATCATAGCTCGCCCTTCAAGCTCGAGGCCGAGCTCGGCGAAAAACGAGATAGCGCCATCGAGAGATTCCACCACGATGCCAACGTTGTCCATGCGTTGAAGCGTCATATCCTTCCTTCCTTCCCTCGCTTCACTGCTGATGCCTCATACTTGCCGTACGTGCGCACAACGGCGGATCGAGTTGTTAGGCCGTTCTGGAAGGCTGGGGCTGCTCGAACCGCGTGAGGACTCGCAGGGCGCGGAGGGTATTCCAGTGGCTGGGTGAGCCTTCGGTTATGCTGGGTTCGGCGATGACTTCATCGGGGTGCATGATCCCCAGCGCCCAGCGACCGTCCGCATCGCGCTTGGCGGCAACGATCTCGATGGCTTCGGCCATGCGCAGGTCCGGCGCCACGCCGGCGTTGCGCAAATAATCCAGCCCGCGCAGAATGTCGTAGCGCCAGCCGGCGGGGTAAGAGAATTGCGTCCAGGCAGGGCCACCTTTGCGGTCATGATCGATGGGTTCACCGGTCGATAGCCGCTTGAAGAGATGGCGTGAGAGCAGATACTCCTGCCCGCGCCCGCGGGCTGCCGTTACGGCGGGCGAGCCGCCGGTCGCGCGCTCAAATTCCAGCAGACCTTCGAGGACGTTGATCGTCGTGTGGAAGGAGCCGCGGGTGGAGCCGATTTCTTGATCGCAATTCCAGCCGCCATCCGTCATTTGCTCGCCCAGCAGCCGGTCGACCAAAGAGTGCATGTCCACCCCAAAATACGCGCCCACGGTTACCACGCGACCATTGATGCAGGGCTCCACTTCGCCGGTGAAGAAAGGCTTGTGCCACCAGCTGATGTCTTCGTCCTTGGGCAGCTCAGCCTGAGAGATATTCATTAGCCATTTGACGTTCTCTCGGACTCGGCCCACAGCGCGCTTGGCTTGCTCAGTGGCCGGGTCGAGTCCCATGTCATGCAACAACAATAAAGTGCGCAGGGTGGGCCATTCGGGAAAGCGGGGGTCCGCGGGCCAGGTGCCATCCTCGGATTGAGCCGCGAGAAGTGTAGCGCCCCAGCCGTGGGTGGCGATCTTGGCGCGCTCGGCAGCAACCTCCGTGGCAGGTGCGAGGCTCAGGTCGCGCATCGCCTGCCAACGGATCGAGGGATCAGAACTCAGCAACCATTCAATGACTGACATGCGCCACCTCCTATTCTCCTGAATCCCGCTTGCTGAGAGGTGCATTGTTTGAAGCGACTCCCCGAAGAATTGAGCAAAAGAATTATTTCTTATAATGTAACGCAACAACTCCCGAATGCAACGTTTTTGCCCCGACAAGTTTTAATGTAAGGTTCTTGCCCGATTCGAACAAGCGAGGACCTTTTCCCGCGATGATCGGGTGAACGACAAAGTGATACTCGTCGATGAGATCCCATTGTGCAACTTGCGATGCGATGCTCAGTGCACCAATGGAAATACTTTTTCCTGGCTGTTGTTTTAACTTCATAATCTCTTCGCGAAGATTTGAGTGGAGGAGCGTCGTGTTGTTCCACTCTACGCTCTTCAACGTCGTTGAAAAGACAATCTTTGGCATGGAATCGAATGTAAGCGCGAATTCGTTGATCACTTTCGTTTCCGATTGATTCACTGCGACATCGTGCCAGTACGGATACATCAAGTGATACGTGTTGCGTCCGAAAATTTCAACGCCTGAATCACGCAAGAGCCCAGTGAAGTACTCGTGCAATTCGTCGTCGGCGATCCCCGTTTCATGGCCACAGTAGCCGTCTATCGTGATGTTGATTGCAAAAACTACTTTTCTCATTTGTTGTTCTGACATTATTTTTATCCTTTATTGAATGGAACTTCCGCGCCGCGATGCCACCCCTGCCCTGGCTAAAAAACCACTAAGCCTCATGACGAGGTCGCCACGGCTCGTGCGTGTGCGTGAGCCAGACCAGCTCGGGGTCGAGCGCGCGCACTCGCAGCTGGCCTGCGGTGTGCGGCTCGTCGAGCTCGCCGAACCACACCGCCACATCGCCGCCGACGACGATCGGCCGCCCGCCAGTCTCGACGACGACCATCTGCGACCCGCGGGTGTGGCCTGGCGCCGGGACGAGCCGGAGCCCGGGCAGCAATTCGAGCTCGCCGTCAACCGGCACGTACCGCACGCCGGGCGCATCGACCCACTCGCGAATCGTGTAGTCGTCCTGGCTGCGCGCGTCGTCGAGCTCCCGCCGCTGCACGTAGATCGGCCGGCCAGCGAAGAGGTGGTTGCCACCACAGTGGTCGAAGTGCAGGTGGGTGTTGACGACGAGGTCAATGCCGGCGAGGTCGAAGTCCTGCTGGTTCAGTGGAAGGAGGCGGGGATCAAGATCGGCCACCGCTGAGTGCAGCTCCGTCAGGCCGGTGTCGACCAGCACACGCGCTTCGGGGTGGTCGATGACGTGCACGTAGACCGGCATCACTTCGCCTTCGGCGAACAGGTCGGCCACGCGGACGGGCGTGATGGTGATTTTCTTTTTCATGGTTCTTATTCTTCCAAATGTTCCATGGAATCAGCCGCCCAACGCCCAGTTGAGCCGCAACAACGATTTATCATTGTTGTCGCGCTCGAACTGGATGTTAGGTGCTTGTCTGCCCAAGCCCGTATCGCATTGCTGCTTCAAGCATATCTTTGTTTACATCTTTTAGCGTCTTGAACTTAATGCAATACCCCGATACGCTTGCTTTGCCGAGTTCTTTTCCATATGTCTGGGCTAAGTATTTCTTATCTTCTATTCCGAGGATATAGACCGAGATTCCGGTTGTGTTGGCGCTGATACCAACTTGATAGAACTCTCTGGTTTTTCCATCGGCATACTTTATGGTCCGCAATCCATACCCGATGTTAGGGTTGGAAACCGTTTGACCTTTCTCGTCTTTGCCATCTAAGAACCACAATTTACATTCTGGCATCAACCCCATGATAATGCGGTGCAGCTCTTGCATGTCACGGCGTTTTGGTTCAGGTTGAGCGGCGATATGCGCTTTGATTTGTTCGTGCATGTTCATATAGAACTCCCTTACTTGGTCACCGGCCCGAAGAGTCCCGCTATCAACCTGGCCGGTCGCATCTGCTGGATTGTGGCCGCCTGCCCCGCCCAGCGCGCCTCCGCCGCATCGCGGCGGGTAAGGCGGGAGCGTAGCGGAGGGGGTCGCTGGGGCGCACTTAGAATGATCTCGTGCTCTTCAATTTCCGCCCACTGGAGGGCCTCCGGCCGGTCTGCAAAGGAGCGATAGTGGGTGATCTTGCCATTACGAAACACGAAACCATCCGCAATGCGTCCGTCCACCCAGTCCAGCGGGTCCTTGAGGCGGACTCTCACATGGACATACACCACGACTTTGTCCCCATTAGTCAAAAATTTCTCGGGCTCGCAGGTTTCCTCGGCCCAGGTCCCGCGTCCTTTCGCAATGGCTCTTGGACTTCCGCGATACCCCGATACGTACCGGCGGTCGGAGTGCCCTCGAACTCGATGCGCACAATCTCAGGGTCAAAATACTGCGTGATGCCTGGCATGTCATTGCGATTGAGTGCGGCGAAAAACTGTGTCAGTACTTCTATTTCGTTGTTCTTAGATCTCCTTCTAATGCCTCGATCTATTTGCGTTTCGCCAGAACAATATGGGTGGCCCTGGCAGTCGGGACATGTTCTGTGACCACGTAACCCAGCTTGAGCAGGTCAATGCCAGAGAACAGCGCTTCACCCGTGCCAAGGATAATCGGTGAAATAGGAATGTGCAGCTGATCAATCAGCCCGGCCTGAAGGTATTGGCGGATTGTCGCCACGCCCCCGGCCAGTCGAATATCTTTGCCGTTCGCCGCTTCAGTGGCCCGTTTGAGAGCCGCATGAATGCCATCGTTCACGAAATGGAATGTGGTGCCGCCCTCCATCGTGATCGACGCCCGCGGATAGTGGGTAAGTATGAACACTGGCCCGTGATAGGGCGGG
>JAUQXC010000084.1 GCA_030834825.1 Thermoflexales bacterium | reverse complement strand
ATCACACGCCGCAAGACCAGTCCGATATTTTTTGTGCGCCCCGGCGAGCGCACCTTCTTCAGGAGCCTGCCCTACAATCTGTTCACGTTGCTGACAGGTTGGTGGAGCTTTCCCTTTGGGCCGGCCAATACGATTGGGGCGGTGAAGGACAATTTGCAAGGCGGACGGGATGTGACACATCAGGTCATCGAACAGATCCTGGATGCAGCCGATCGACAATTGAAACCCAAAAAACGGCGCTAAAGCCGCGTTTTGCTTGACGCTCGTAAAACGGCAGTGGTATAATCGGGCGCATATAAGATCGGTCACGATGACCCCGCACCCACACGGGGTCATATCGTCAAAAGGAGTGAAAGATGTCAGGTCATAGCCACTGGGCAACCATCAAACGCAAGAAAGGCGCAAATGACGCCAAGCGTGGCGCCGTTTTTACACGGATGGGTCGCGAAATCGCCGTCGCCGCGCGCGAAGGGGCGGACCCCGATAGCAATTACAAACTGCGCCTCGTCGTCGATAAAGCGCGCGCGCAGGGCATGCCGAAGGACAACATCGAACGCGCCGTCCGGCGCGGCGCCGGCCTGGATAAAGACGCTGCCGCTTTTGAAGAAGGCGTGTTTGAGGGTTATGGCCCGCACGGTGTGGCGATGGTCGTCAAGGTCGTGACCGATAATCGCAACCGCACCATTTCTGACCTGCGCCGCATCTTCACGCGCGCGGGCGGGAACCTGGGCGAGAACGGCTCGGTGGCCTGGCAGTTCGACACGTTGGGCTACATCTCGGCCCCGCGTGAAGGCCGCGACGACGACAAGATTTTTGAAATGGCGATCGAAGCAGGCGCGGAAAACTACGAGGCCGACGCCGAAGTGATCGAGTTCTACACCCAACCGGCCGATCTTCACACCGTCAGCAAGAACTTGCAGGCGGTCGGGATCAAGCCGGAGAATGTGGAGCTGATCATGAAACCTAAGAATCCGGTCTCCCTCGAACCGAAGGACGCGGTCACCGTGATGAACTGCGTCGAGGGATTAGAAGATCTGGAAGACGTGCAGAATGTTTACAGTGCGCTCGAATTGAGCGATGAAGTGATGAAGCAACTCGAAGCGCAGGCGGCGTAGACTCCGCGCGCGACTTTCAGGGGCGAGGTCATCTCGCCCCTTTTGATTTGTCCATGATCGTTTTAGGCATTGATCCCGGCACGGCCATTACAGGCTACGGACTGGTCCGCGAAGAGAACCACCAGGCCGTGGCGTTGGCGTATGGCACGATCACGACGCCGAGCGACCTGCCCCTGCCCGATCGGCTGCAGCAGCTCCAGCGCGAGCTGGCCGCCATCATCGCGCAGCACCGTCCCGATCAGGCGGCGGTGGAGCAGCTGTTCTTCAACAAGAACGTACGCACGGCGCTGGCCGTGGGTCACGCGCGCGGGGTCGTCTTGCTCACACTGGCGCAGGCCAGCGTGTCGATTTACGAATACACGCCGCTGGCAGTCAAGCTGGCGGTCACGGGCAGTGGGCGCGCCGATAAGGCGCAGGTGCAGCAAATGGTTACGCTGTTGCTCAACCTGAGTCAGATCCCCAAACCCGATGATGTGGCCGACGCACTGGCAATCGCCATCTGTCATCTGCATTCGGCCCGCTTGACCACTTTGACCTGAGAGCGAGCACACCGATCCTCATGGAAGACATTCCAGTCGTCATTGTCTGCGGCGGACAAAGCACGCGCATGCGCGCAGGCGATGCTGACGACATCAAGAAAGAACTCGTGGAAGTGGGCGGCCGGCCCATCATCTGGCACGTGATGCGCATCTTTTCGGCCCACGGCTTCAATCGCTTCATCCTGGCGTTGGGTTACAAAGGCGATCAAATCCGGCGCTACTTTGCCGAATACGACACCATGTTGCGGGATGTCACGTTACGCCTGGCCGCCGGGGAGCGCGCGACTGTACCGGCTCAGATTCATCAGCAGCTTGACCATCCAGCCTGGGAAGTCACCCTGGTCGATACAGGCTTGCAGACGGACAAGGCCACGCGCGTCGCTCGCGTCGCGCAGTATATTGCCGGGCCAAGATTTTTCGTCGCTTACGGCGACGATGTCAGCGACGTTGATTTGCCGGCGCTGGTAGAATTTCATCGCATGCACGGGAAATTGGCGACCATCACGGCGGTGCAGATCAACCTGCAATTTGGCGTTGTCGAAGCCGATGAGGTGGGCCTGGTCGATCGGTTTGTAGAACGACCCCGTTTGCCTTACTGGATCAACGGCGGCTTCATGCTATTCGAGCGACCGGTACTCGATTGGATGGCGGCTGGTTCCAACGTCGGCCTCGAAACCGAGGTGCTGCCGCAACTGGCCCAGGACCGGCAGCTGATGATCTATCGCCATACCGGCTTTTGGCAATCGCTGAACACCTTCAAAGACACCCTGGAGTTGGAGAATGCCTGGCAGCAGAATCCGCCGTGGAAAATCTGGGCTGTCTAACTCCGAAAGAGACTGGCTATGATCGCACACCTGCGCGGCCCGATCGAATTCATCGGCAAGGACCACCTCATCGTCAATGTGGGCAATGTGGGCTTGCGGGTCTACGTGCCCGTCACCACCCATGACGCGGCCAGCGTCGGCAAGATCGTCGATCTGTTCACGCACCTCCACATCCGCGAGAACGAGTGGACGCTGTATGGGTTTCCTTCTCAGGAAGAATTGGAGCTCTTCGAGCTGCTGTTGGGCGTCAGCGGTGTCGGTGCGCGCACCGCACTCGCCGTACTCGGTGCGGCCTCGCCGGAACAACTGCGCTCGGCTATCGCGCACGAACAGGCTGAACTGCTCACGCGCGTCCCCGGCATCGGCCCCAAGACCGCCAAGTCGATCATCTTCCATCTCAAGGATAAAGTGGGCGTCGTGACTGCGGGTACACCCATTGCTTATCTAACCGATGCCGACACGGAAGTCATCGCCGCGCTGACGGGGTTGGGCTATAGCATTGTCGAGGCGCAGACCGCACTGGCGAGCCTGCCGCGCGATGCGTCGCAGGATGTGGAAGCTCGCATCCGGTTGGCGCTGAATTACTTTGCGAAGTGAAATGTAAAACGCAAAGCGTGACGTTTTACACTTTGCGCATGATGAATCAGCATGGCCCCAGTTCCTCTGCCCTTCCCAACTCTTCTCGCCACCAGTCAGGCCATCCGCACGAAGCACATCTCGCCGCTGGAATTGACGCAGATCTGCCTGCAGCGCATCGAGGCGATCAATCCGCACCTTAACGCTTTCATCACCTTAACGGCCGAGAGCGCACTGGGGGAAGCTCGGGCTGCAACTGAAGAGCTGGCGCACGGCAAACCACGCAGTTTGCTGCACGGCATTCCACTCGCGATCAAGGATTTGTTCGATGTGTGCGGTGTGGCAACCACGGCCGGTAGCCCGCTGCTCAAACACAACCTCGCCGCCGAAGACGCTTTTGTAATCAAGCAGCTGCGCGAGGCAGGCGCGATCTTTCTG
>JAUQXC010000923.1 GCA_030834825.1 Thermoflexales bacterium | reverse complement strand
AAAGCGCCACCTGGCCTGAGAAATGTGGCTTAAACATCGATGTCTTGCACCAGGCCGGCGGACCCCAAGTATCAGAAAAAGCCATTTCCATTTCTAAAGAATCTTCGTCCTGGTTGCCGAGCCTGGGTTGCATCATACCGGCTTTGGCCGTTCAATTTGTCTGTTTCAGCGGCAGCTGTTATCTTGCCCGTCAAATTTTGCCACAGAGCTTACCGACTGCGCCATTGATTTGCGGAGCTATCTATTTGGTCATAGTTCTACTGATACTCCTCGCTCTGGCAAGTGATGAGCGCTGGCCTCGAGTGGATCTATAGCTGGCAAGTGGCTTCCAAAGAGACCCCCGCACGCTTTGTCTCTCGCCGACGTGGCGTTATAATCCGCCGCGCTGTCACAGTCTTCAGCTAAATCCATTGAACAGGAGCCCATTTTGTTGCCATCCACTCCGCCACCCTCCCGACCCAACCCCCTGCGCCAAGTCATCCGTGAGACCGTCGGTATCGCCGCCCGATCCATCGTGCTATACCTCATCATCTCGGCGCTGATTGGCCGCTTCGAGATTCTGCAGATCAGCATGGAGCCGACCTTCCACGAAGGACAGCGCGTGGTCATCAGCCAGTGGGATCGCCTGCTGGCCTCTTTTCAAACCGGCATCGCGCACGCCGCTGGGGAGCAGACAGTGACTCCGGCCTACACACGCGGTCAGGTGGTGGTGCTCTATCCCAACGCCGCTCACGAGGGCAGCCCTCTGATCAAACGCGTGATCGGTGTGCCCGGCGATACGCTGACGATTGCAAACGGTCAAGTGTCCGTGAACGATGTGCCACTCGCCGAGCCTTACGTACACGACGCGCCGACGAATTGCACGCAGTATTGCGGGCCGGTGGTGCTGGAAGCGGGCCAGTATTTTGTGATGGGCGACAATCGACTCAACAGCTATGACTCGCGCAGTTTTGGGCCGATCGCCGAAACGGACGTCATGGGGCACGTCATCCTGCGTTACTGGCCATTGAACACGTTAGAAGTTTATCCGTAGCTTGATCGATTGATCGAACTTGTTCCCTGCGCGGGCTTAAGTGGATCTCGCATGCAGACCTTCGATGGTTCGGATAGCTGGGTCATGCTCGCTCTCCTGATGAGCGAGTCGCCAGACGGCGCATCACTGCGTAATATCATCGCTACGGCCGATTACCTTAATCACGCCATCCTGAAGTACGAAGAGCTGGCCGGCAGCCTGGCCCAGCTCATGCGTGCCGGCTACGTGGAAAAACAGGCTGGTCGATTTCGCGCTACCACCGTGATCCGCACGTTTTACGCCCGGACCACCAAACCACACCGCGCGCTGTGGAAGGACTGGCAGGACGTGGAACATTTCCTGCAGACCAACCCACTAGCGGCCACGCCGATTCGCGTTGCACCCAGCCGGGTTGTTTCCCGTGCCGCTTACGAGCGAGCCGTGCAGGCCTATTTATCGACAGCTTAACAACGGTGGGCGGTTAAGCCAGTCGCGGCATCTCGTGACGACATCAGGTACACTTATTACAACGTGCAGCGAACTGCTTCGAAGATTTTCCACTGTCAGGAGTTCTGCCCGGGGAGGCCCAATGAACCGTTTCGTCGAAATCCGCACCTACAACCTGCGGCCAGGGACCCGCGCCCAGTTCCATCGCATGCTGACGGAAGTGTCCCTGCCCATGCTCAAACGCTGGCATGTCGACGTGGTGGCCTACGGTCCGTCGCCGCATGACGACGACTCCTATTACTTGCTGCGCGCGTACGCCAGTTTGGAAGATCGCCAGCAAAGTCAGGATCGCTTTTATGGCAGTGCCGAGTGGCGTGAAGGGCCGCGCGAGGCGATTCTGGCGCTGATCGATTCCTACGCCGAGGCGGTGCTCGAAGTGGACGAGACGACGTTGCAAGGGTTAAGACGCTCAGTTTGAGGAAAGATTCAACCGCACTTGTGTTGATTTGATGCAGAAGATAAACGCGGCCAGCGGGGGAGATGATGAAGAAACGCAGAAACTACGGGCTGATCTTGTTAGGCGGTTTCATCTTGATGGTGTTGCTGGCGGCCCAGGCGGAAGGAGCGCAATCGCGACGCGCTGCCCGCTTTATCAAGGAAGATCCAGACAATCTCCGGCCAGTTCGATCGCTGCGCACCGCCACGCCGCTCCCACAGCAGGCCCAAGCGCCAGCCGGACCACCGGGTTTGGCCTCCGATTGGGTGCTGACCTTTTCCGATGAGTTTTCCGGCACGACACTTAACCACAACCAGTGGGCGACGGAATACGGACTCGATACTGACTGTGTGGTGGCCACTCCACCGCCGGTGGGCACACCCACCTATTGCAATCGCAGCAACAACGATGAAAAAGAATGGTACGTGGACGATGCGCCGCGTGTGGAAAACGGCGTCTTGAAGCTGGAGGCGCGCCTGAATGACTGCACAGGCGATCAACTCCCCGATCGCTATCCGCCCTACAGCTGTGATAATTTCCCCTATCTTTCGGGTCTGGTCAGCACACACGATCGCTTCTCACAGCTCTACGGCTATTTCGAGGCCCGCATCAAGGTTCTGGAGGGTGCAGGATTTTGGCCTGCCTTCTGGCTCATCCCGCAGTTGCCACCCACGCCCTCATCCGATATTGAATACTTCTGGCCGCCGGAGATCGACATCCTGGAGAGCCGCGGCCAGGAACCCCACATGGTCTACATGAACCAGCATTACTCAGGAGAGCATCCTGTACCCGGCAGCAAGTTGAACAACTGGAGTTATGGCGGTGGAATTTCCGGTTACTTCTCTGCGACCAGTAGTCTGGCGACCGACTTTCACACCTACGCCGTGGACTGGCAACCCGATCGGATCACCTGGTACATCGACGGCGTCGAGCGCTTTCACAGCACCACCAACTTACCGCCGGGGGAAATCAGTCTGCCCGAGTATCCCGGCAACATGCAGATCATTCTCAACCTGGCGGTAGGCGGCAGCTTCGTCAATCACGAACTTCCGCCGGATGAACTCCTGCCGGCGGCGGTGGAAGTGGATTACGTGCGCGTCTATCAAAAAGTCTCTGCACGAGTTTATCTGCCCGCGATCAATCGTTAGTATCAGTACAGAAACAGGGCGGCTCGTAGTGAGCGGCCCTGTTTTATTTGTGTCAGTTAATGGATCTATCGCAAATTCCCAACCAGTTTATGGCACTCGGATTCGAGCCTTTAGCGCAAATTCCAGTTTGGTTTACGACATCCGGAGTGGAGCCTTGCCCGTACCCGTCGCTCGCCCAGCGCGCCTCCGCCGCAACGCGGCGGACAAGGCGGCGACGGCGGGCCGCTGGGCGC
>JAUQXC010000922.1 GCA_030834825.1 Thermoflexales bacterium | reverse complement strand
CGATTTGAACCTACCCAATATTTACACCATGGGGCAGCGTTTTCAAGCCGAAGATCGCTGGCAGTTCTTACATCCGCTGGCAAGTGACACCTATGGAAAACCGGCGATATCTCGGCAACACTCCCAGGCTTCGCGTCAGTCTGCAGTGTTTTTTAAGGAACAAGGCAAGCAAATTTGCCGAAAATCTTCTGATACGACTGCGGTGCTCTGTTATCGAGTCTTGGTTAAAGGCCAGCTCGATGAGGCCATCTTGCTAGCAGCCATACATCAGCTGGTTAAATATAACGCGGTGTTACAGACATATCTTTCACAAGAAGAACTTAAAGATGCCGATTATGCGGCAGACGAAATCCTGGCCGTTTATTCTAGTGAAAGCAAAAGTGAAGAAGAAATCGACCAGCTTGAGCAACGGGTTATTGGGCAACTGACGTCAAATATGTCGCCGACTCCCAGGGCAGCCCTGCGAGTGGCCGCCCTGATAAATGCTGAGTCACAGCCCTCTCGAATTCTCCTTATTTTGCACCGAGCTCTTGCAGATGCTAAAAGCGTTGTACTTCTTTTGGAAGACTTGGCTCGAATTTACCAGCAATTACTTGAGAGAAAAGAAATATTATTACGCCCAACCTTAAAGACGTACGCTGAATTTCTTCAGGAATTGAAAATGGCGGGAGCAGAGTCAGTGGATCTGTTGCTATTAGAAAAAGAGCGGCAGAACAAAGCCGTCCTGGAAATCCAAGGACTTGAGACAAAGTCATGTATAATCCCGCTGGGTGAAAACACTTTAAAACGAACTGGGCCTATGTTCGCGACCGAATATGAAGTGAGGTTAGAGGAAATCCTGGCGGGTGGATTGCTGAGTACCTTCGCCAGGATCAATGGGGACGTTCCCATTATCGACATAGCAATTGATTGGCGAAACATGGATTCCAGTTTGGCTAGTACAGCAGGCTTCTTAACCTGCCTAGTTCGTTTGCCTCAAATTATCAAGGATGACAAGATACTCGCACTGTTTGAAGTGAAAAAAGCCTTACGAAACAGCTTGCCGAACAGCACCGGGGTCAAAGCCTCTGAACAAGATCCGAGTACGGCAGATGGGAAAAACGTCTTATTGAATCTGGAATACTTGGTTGATGAGCCGTGGCTTGGAAACGAAGACTGGAGTCCGCAGGGCTTCATCTTGGATGCGTGCAGGCCCAGGCCCCCCTACGGGATGGAAATCATCCCTATTACATCTAAGGCTGGTGTGGTGGTGTATGTAAGATATCAAACCACACCCGCAGTGAACAATCTGGTTGACACCCTAACTCATTATTTGCCTGTAGATACAGACATTGTCATCCAAGATTGGGAGCATTGTTACACAGCCAAACAATTTTGGACGAAAGAACTTAATGACATTCCTCCAGACTCGCTAATAGAAGAAATAAAGCGAGAGAAGCGTGAGGTCATGACTAATGGCTGGATTCAGGAGCGCTGCGAACTGCCTGCGTCGACCTTAAACCAGTTGCAGGAGAAGTCTCCAGACAGCTTACCGGCCTTATTCTTGGCAGTGTATAGTATTTTCCTATCGCGATTGAGCGGCAGGCGTACGTTTGCTATGCTTTTGTCCTTCGACGGACAAAAAACTTTTCCGTTAAAGATAACTCCGTCATGGAATATGAGCTTTGATAAGTTCGTTCAATATATCCAACAAGAAATTGGACGGGCGGCCAAGTATCAAATGGACATTAGTCACTTCTTGCAGGGGCAAATCACAGTGGTTAAGCAGGTTTCTTATCCGGTGCTGGATATTGGCTATGTTTTCCGCGAACTCAAGCGAGAACGTAATGAAGATGAACAGGAAAACAAGTCGGAGCTTTACCCGGTATGGGGCAATGAACTCCGGTTGCTGTTGGAAGTGAGCCAGCAGCCAGAACGCCTGGATCTACGTTTTCACGGCCGACGAGATCTATTTGACCAACAACGTGTTCACGAATTAGGCTCTTACCTAGCCTCAATCCTGCAGGAAATCAGCAAAAAAGGCAATGTGCCGATTGGTTATATTCGACTTCATTCCGTATAAGCATTGACTCATCAGATGAATCAATGTAGTAACCATTATGAAGAAGAACCCGAGGTGCTGTTCACCCGCGAGCCAAGAAGCGCCAGCGACCGGCCGACAGGCAGCCCGCCATGGTTTTGGAATAGGCCCTAAGCTGGACTTTGTCCATCAAGTTGAATAACAGAGTGCAAACGCCAAGTGTTTCAGCACAACCGCCGGTAGTTTTGTGATGTCCCGATTCGCCTGGGAGGTGTGAAAAGTCGGGCAACGCCAGAGTTCATAACGGACAGCCGCTAACGCATCGCTGAAGGTGGGGCGTGGCTTGGCGTACCACGCGGTTCGCCGTGTGAGCACTTGACCACGTTGAGCCAAGCGATGGGCCAGCACGGTAACGAGGGAGAACAACCCCAACAAGGCGGGCGTCGTGCGCGCAATGGCGAGGTCTCGCGCACATCGCGGAAAGTGACTTCGAGTTGCCAGCGCTGCACGAACCAGTTCACGATTTGTTGGGGCGTGGCTTGCAAGTCAGTGCACAGCAAGGCCTGCGTTTTGAACTTGCCCCGTGGGTCACGCACGATGACCCAACGGAGGGGCACGGCAGGATGACCGCAATGAAACCAGACAGCCGTGCCGCTGGTGATCTCGATCACGCGTTTCACTTCGCCATACCAATACCGCATGCTGTGGCGCTGCCAACGGGTGTGGGGGTTAAGCGCCACGTGGGCCAAGGTCGGCAGGCGTGCGCCTTTCTTGCGAGGGCGACCCTGCTGGCCGGGACGCCGCGCGGGCACAGGTTCATACAACGCCGCATCCAGTCGAAACCGGACGACCATCGTAATCGGTGTCAGCAACTGAATCAGATTCGCGAGCAGGTCAATCACAGCGTAACTGCTATCGGCCACAAAGACGATGGCGCGATCGGGTAACCAGCGCCGAATCTGCAATAAGGCTTGACGCAGCCAATCGGTCAGTTTCTTGGGCGCGCGGGTCTTCCCTTCATAGTAGTGTTCGGAGGGTGCCAATCGGGTTAAGAATGGTAACGCCCAGACCCGCTGCGCAAAGGGAATGGGCACCAGTAACATTAACATCAGCCAGCGTAGGCCGCTGGCTTGCCCATGTCCCTGGCCGCAGGCCAGGGTGGGCCGGTGCGTAACAAAATGGCTGTGACTCGAGCGAACCGGGTCGCGATAGATGCCGCGAGCGGCAATCTGCGCTCCCTAGCGACGTTCAATCGTGTCATCCCCGCCAATGAGAATTGGGCCGGTGGGCACAAACGTTTGGAGCAAGAGCAACATTAAGGTCCGACTGACCGCGAGACTCGACCAGACGGCGCGTTGGAGCACACGATGATAGTTCATAAAATGTTTTTCATCGCCCAAACCCATCACGCGCAAAACCGCCGTCACGGTGCGTTGGCCACGGGCCAGGATGGCACCCGTAATCAAGACCTGCGCGTAATGCCATATGTTAGCAGAACAATGTGTCGAAAACATAGCCAAAAGTTGGCTATACTCGGTGTGCAAGGTAAGCCTCGGTCAAAGAGTGCCGCCAAGCAATCTTCGACCGAGGCTTACCTTGCAACGTTTATTCTTTCAATGGACAAAGTCCAGCTAAATAAGATTGCGAAAAGACTGCAAACGAAACCATCGAGTCTGAGTCATAATGGGATCTGCCTAGCGCACAAATCCCTTGACTGGAGGACTCGATGGTTTCACAAGCGAATGTACTCCAACTGTCGCGCCCCATCCGGCGGCGGTTGTATCGTCTGAGTCTCAAGACTCGGCACAAAGTGGTGTTTCGGCGTTGTCAGATTGTGTTGCGGTTGGCGAATGGGGAACGGCCAGCGGTCATTGCCACGGCGTTGGGCTGTGCGCTCTCGACGGTGTATCGCACGCGGCAAGCGTTTCTGCGCGCGGGCGAAGCGAGTTTGCCCCCAAGAAAAGTCCCGGGCGGGCACGGCGAGTGAGCCGGCAACAAGAGCGCGAATTGGATCAGGTGCTGGAGCGAGAGCCGCGCGCGTTGGGCAAGAACTTTTCGAATTGGACTGCCCCCAACCTGAAGGTGCATTTGCAGTGGACGGTACACCCGGTCACCGTCTGGCGTTACATGCGGCGGCTGAAGTGGCGCTGGCATCGGCCGGTGCCACGGGTCGCCAGTCCCGATCGGCGCTACTCCGCCAAGGCGCGGTATTTGCGGCGCTTGCGGGCGCAGGCGCGCCGGGGCGAGATTCACTTGTATTATGCCGACGAAATGGATGTGGCCTTGTTGCCAACGATCAGTGGCTGCTGGACGCGTCACGGGCAGCAGACTCAAGTCAACACGCCTGGTCAGAATGCCAAACAGTACGTGTTCGGTGCCGTCAATTATGTGACCGGCACGTTGATCTGGTTGTTGTGGCCGACCAAGAACGACGTCGGCTTTCGGCACTTGCTGCAACAGCTCGTGACGCATCATGTCCAGACACCCATGAAAATCGTGATCGTCTTGGGCTTTGGTGCATGAAAGGCTAGACAAAGCGGGCGTAACCGTGTAAGTTTGGTTTATGCCTAAACACAAGAAAACACAGTCACGCCCCCAGACAGTATACCGCATCAAGAATTGGTCTGAATACGACAAAGTGCTGGTGCAACGTGGCTCACTCACGTTTTGGCTATCCGATGACTTTGAACAGACCTGTTTGAACAGACCTGGCGGTATGTTGGCGAAAAACAACGCGGCAGCCAGTTTGAGTACAGTGAGCAGGCCATTCTGCTCATGTTGAGCATGAAAGAGGTCTTTCATCTGACCAATCGCGGTGTCGAAGGGTTTATACGTTCAGTTTTCCAACTGCTCAACGTCGACTTGCCCGTGCCCGATCATTCTACGTTATCCAAACGTGGCAAGAGCTTGAAGGTGAACCTGCCGAAAAAGCCCGCGCAGAGTTTGAATATTGTCATGGACAGCACCGGGCTCAAATTTATGGCGAAGGCGAATGGAAGGTCCGCATGCACGGCGTCTCGAAGCGCCGGACTTGGCACAAGTTGCATGTCGGGGCCAATCCGGACGATGGCGAAATCCAGGCCGTCCTCCTGACCGAAAACAGAGTCAGCGATGATCAAGCGGTCGCCGAATTGTTGAACCAAATTGAGCAAACCATCCTTAATTTCGCAGCCGATGGGGCCTACGATAAACGCAAGGTGTATGTTGGTCTCAACGCCCACTCGCCGGATGTGATGATTTTGATCCCACCGCGCAAGAATGCACGGATCTGGAAACATGGCAATTCCAAGGCTGAACGGCTCAAGCGCGATGAAAACTTACGCGCTATTCGTAAAGACGGGCGCAAAGCTTGGAAAGATGATTCGGGCTATCCTGTTCGGTCGTTAGCGGAGACCATCATGTTCCGCTTGAAAACCATTTTCGGCGATGGACTTTCCACCCGGTTGCTGGCAACGCAGACCACCCAAGCCTTGATCCGCTGCGCCGCCTTGAACAAAATGACGCACTTGGGGATGCCCCAAAGTTACAAAGTCGCATAACCCAGTCTTTATATTCGACGAATGCGCCTACTGTCCGATTCATGCACCAATGCCATCGTCTTGGATAACTTTCGCATTCACAAAGCCCAGGCCGTCCAGAAGTGGCTCCAGACACATCGCGCGCAACTGCGGCTCTATTTCTTGCCGACCTATTCGCCGCGGCTCAATCGCGTTGAGCGGGTCTGGCGGCACTTTCGACGCAATGTCACCGACAATTTTTATTTCGGGATGTTGCCCAAATTGAGGCTGGCGGTGAAAGCCTTTTTGACGGAATTGGCACATTCACCCGCCGTCATCTTGAGCATTGTTGCATGATTTTCGCAACCTTATTTAGTAAATCTATTTTGAATCCCAGCGTTTAGCTGAGGTGCATGGCTCAACACTCAGGAGGACACGGCATGCCGTTTACCAATTTGGTAGAGATGCTTCGTAATCGGTCAATCTCTCAGTCTAATCAATGTGCATATACTTTTCTGCTGAATGGAGAGACTGAGGAAGTTAGTTGGAGCTATGAAGAGCTAGACCGCCGGGCGCGCGCAATCGGCGCTCAGTTACAAGGCGCAGGCGCGGCAAGACAGCGTGCTTTACTTCTTTTCCCGCCTGGACTTGAATACATCGCCGCATTTTTCGGTTGTTTATATGCCGGAGTCGTTGCCGTTCCAGTTTACCCCCCGCGGTTGAATCGCCCCGATTCTCGACTGAATGTAGTTGCCCAAGACTCATCAGCGACCTTCGCTTTAACCACAGCCGACATCCTCACCGCTGTGCCGGAGTTGATGCAACGATTACTGCATAGCGAAGCACTTAGTGGCCTTCACTGGATAGCCACTGATACAGTAGCCGACAGCTTAGCGGCAGAATGGCAAATGCCGCCCATCGATAATCACACCTTGGCTTTTCTACAGTACACCTCCGGTTCAACCGTCTCACCCCGAGGGGTCATGTTAACGCATGACAATTTACTCCACAATTTGAAATTGATTTGCAAATCCTTTGAAGCTACTCCCAACAGCCGGGGGGTGATTTGGTTACCGCCCTATCACGATATGGGGCTAATTGGAGGAATTTTAGAACCTGTTTTTGTGGGTTTCCCAGTTAGCCTGATGTCGCCGCTCGCTTTCTTGGAACGTCCATTTCGATGGTTACAAACCATTACTTGCACTCGGGCCACGATTAGTGGGGGGCCAAATTTTGCCTATGAATTATGCATTCAGAAAATTCAACCAGAACAAATTGCAACTCTTGATTTGAGTAGTTGGGAATTAGCCTTTAATGGCGCTGAACCCATCCGGGCTGAAACCTTAAAGCGATTTGTAGAAC
>JAUQXC010000921.1 GCA_030834825.1 Thermoflexales bacterium | reverse complement strand
TTTTTAGGAACACATTAAGAGATGCTTGACGCGGCTCGTGCCACGTGGTAGAATCACCTCGCTAACATCGCGGGGTAGAGCAGTGGCAGCTCGTCGGGCTCATAACCCGGAGGTCGCTGGTTCGAATCCAGCCCCCGCAACTTTGCCAACACCGTAGACCTACGTGCTACGGTGTTTTTGTTAGCTCGGCGGTCTACGGTTCAGGAAGTCGTCCCCACACAGGAGGATTTCCATGAACCGTAGACCGCCGAGTTTTTTACCCCTGTCCAAAGCCGCCGTCGGCTTTCTGCAATACAAAACGGCCGAAGGGCTGAGCCCCAATACGCTCAAGCGCTATCAGCAGTTCCTGCGACTCTGGCTGGAATTCGCCGGCGATGTTCCGCTTAATCGGATCAAACCCGACGACTTGCGTAGTTTTCTGATCTGGCTGCGCAACGACTATCAACCCCAGCGAATTGCCGGCGGTGATCAGCCGCTTGCCAGTAAGACGATCCACAGCATTTACATGTGCCTGTCGGTATTCTACACCTGGGCCAATCGCGAGTTTGACCTGCCGAATCCGATCAAAGCCATTCCTGCGCCGAAGTTTGAGATGGCCCAAATCGAGCCGTTCAGCAAAGAAGAAGTTGAAGCCCTGCTGAAGGCCAGTGAATACTGCGAAGAAGTCCAGCCCTCCAATCGACGCAAGTTCATCATGCGCCGCGCCACCGCCAAACGCGATCAGGCCGTCATCCTTACTTTGCTGGATACGGGTCTGCGCGCCTCCGAACTCTCGGCCCTGAGAGTAGGCGATGTTGATCAGAAGACCGGTCGAGTTCAAGTCAGGCACGGCGTACCGGGCGGGGCCAAAGGCGGCAAGGGTCGGACCGTGTTCCTGGGCAAAGCAACGCGCCGCGCCGTATGGCGTTATCTGACCGAGCGCGAAGATGGTGAAGATGCTGAAGCACCGCTGTTCCTGGTAAAATATGATCGTCCGATGAATAAGAACGCCCTGCGCTTGCTGATTGTTCATCTGGGTAAAAAGGCGGGCATCCAGCATTGTCATCCCCATCGTTTCAGGCACACGTTTGCGATCACGTATTTGCGCTCGGGCGGCGATGTCTTCACCTTGCAGGCGTTGCTCGGCCACAGCACGTTGGATATGGTGCAGCACTATGCCCGCATCGCCGAGATCGATGTTGAGCAGGCGCATAAACGAGCCAGTCCTGCCGACAACTGGCGACTGTGAGTGACGTGATCGGCCTTTCAATCTTGTAAAGGGCCGATCACTTAGCGGGCGAGTTGTTGGGCAATTGCCATCAATGTTTCCGATAGTTGCTCGGGCGACAACGTCTGCACAAATGCCGTCATGCCATTATTGGCCACTTGCGCCGGCTTCGCGGAGGCAGTCAGTCCAGCAATGCGTTGTTTGACCTCATCACTGACCAGGCGGGCATAGATGCTATCCGTCACCCGAATGTCTTCGTGCATCAGATTCGTGCTGACGGCCTGGTAGTCGGCCATCGTCTTCGCATGTTGCAGGCCGAAGACCGCATGCCCGTGACGAAATTTGTGCGGCGACTTATATGGAAGACCAGCCAGATCAGAGAGACGATGTATGCGTTTGCTGATGGCAATGTTTCGGTTTTCGCCCGGCCGTTCACTCGATAATGTCTGCACGCCCCAGCGACTAACTGTCGGCGTGTACCACATCGCGGTCGGCAGCAATTGGGCACGGATGAACACGTCCCATTTTTCAACCACCGTTAATAGATCAGGGATGTCCAGCAAGTATGTCGTGGCCGACTTACCATTCTTGGTCGCTACAGTCAGCGAAGCCCACTGTTTGATCTCGCGCCGATGCAGGTCAACCGCCGCGATCGGCAGTGTGCCGAACGCCCCCGCACGCATGCCAGACAAGAATAGCAGCACGGCGCCAGCCTGATCGCGACGCAGCGCCAAATCGTCTTCGGGAATTTCGATGGCCGCCAACCGTCGCACTTCGTCGCTCGTCACGAACACGTGCTCAGCTACAACTTCGCTGCCGCGTGGCGGGCAGAGCTCGTTGATCCAGTCAAGCGCTAGTCCGCGGAATTCCTGCGGATATTTCATCTTGAGCCACGTGAGAAACCGCTTCGCGGTCTGGACGATCTTCTTGAGCGTGTCTGGATCAAGCGAACCTGCGCGCCCATCGAGTCGGGTTGTGGCAAGATAGACGGCAAACGCCGGGCGGATGTTGGCCAACTTGTTGAACAAGAACTCGTCTGCCCACAACAGCAGGAACTTGAGGTAGAACCAGTAGCGCGTGATCGAGCGGGGAGCCAATTGGCGCGTGTCCTGTTGATGCTTCAGATATTCCTTGACCAGATGATAGTTGCGGCGGTTAACCATGACGGACTCCTCGATGAATGGCCGTGCCACAGTCTAAGCAGGTGCCACGTAGCAGCGCCTGCTTACCTTGCGGCTCCATCGTGGACATGATCAGTTTGGTGGGCTTGTGGCAACGAAAGCAGTAAGCCTCATCCGGATTTAGCCGGAGTCGTTTGGAACGTGCAGCACGAACGGTTTGAACCCAAGTCGCCAATTGTCTGCCATCAATCCAAATGCGGAAACGCGCGTCACGCTGATGAGGCAGCCCTCTGCCCAACCAGTCATGCAGGGTCCGCGCCGGTACCCCCAGTTCTTCTTCAAGTTCGGAGAAGGTGTACAGCATGGGCAGCAAGCCAGGCGCGCGGACGATGACCGAGTGCGGGAGCTTGAGCCGCTGCACGGGCTGCTTTACTTGATTACCTTCTATCGGATCAACCAGGTTAAGTTGAGGGTTACTTTCGAATTTCATGTTCTTCGGTTCCGTGCAGATTTGCTTTGGTATATTCAAATGCAGCTGAGTGTGCTCCAATTTTTCCGCGAAAAAGATACAAACTATGATTCGTGGCAGGTTCTGCTAGGCTTGTGCGGCACGGCTTTGCCGACTGCGCGCGATCAAGTTCTCCAGCCATTGTTGGTCAAGCCGTTCTAACTCACTCCCATAGCGTTTCTCAAGCCGCATAATCTTGTCGGCTTCGGCGGCAGCTAACCCGGTTGGCTGTCGTTCGAAATCGAGGTTGCTTGCAGCCAGTTTGTTCAAACGCCGGCTTTCATCTGCTCGCAACGCCATCAAGCGCTGCAGGCGCATCATGCGATAGTGCATATCCCGGCGTCGTCTGATCGCAGCCATACCTCCCTGTTCTGAAAATAAACGCTGCGCGGTGTCGAGCTGGATGGCAGACAGACACCCTGCGTGGGCAAGACACCAGAGCAGATCCAGGGTTCGGATGTTAGGGACGGTATAGGCACTTCACCCCCGCACTCGCGCAATTTGAGAGGTACCCGCCAACACCAGATCAGTGCGCTTCGGATACAAAGCCAGCAGTAACCCATTCCAAGATTCTGCCGCATGAATCCAGAACCACACATCCACTGACCATCGACTCGCGGTACATCGCTCGCACGTCAGGTAATACCACCCCTCTCCTCTTTCAACGATCAGCCTGGTACTCCCCGGAGTATGGCAAGAGAAGCAAAAGGTACTGGGCGAGTAGGCAACTCCTCGGATAGGGGGAGCGTCTGGGTACCACAGGTCTTCTTGATCAAGCGCCACAATAAACTCTGTGTTGTGTTTAGCCAGCAAGACGACCTCCTTGATTTGATGGCAGTGGTCTGATAAACTAGCCTTTGCGCTCGCACCGTAGATGCGCGTGCGCAACCTACAATAGCATGATTCGTCAACTCGTGGCTGTAAAACTCCGACGAAATTGTTACGAAAAACGACGATTCCAGGGAACCGCACCGATGCTTGACTTCGCTGACTTAAAATTCGTAATTGAGCACCTGGCTAGTCCGTCCGAATTAGACGAGCACCCTCTGGCCGATGCTCAGTTTGTGGTTGATTACTTACGGCAGCATCCTGACAAGCGGAGGTTTGCCAAGGGAAGACGCCTTGGCTGGGCGTTGGCCGATACCTGGCGGGCACGGGTCATGCCCAGTAGTCTGGCACCCGAGTATTCCAACAGATGGAACAAGTTCCTCAGCCTGGAAGTCGGGTACTTTTACCCTTTCCGGCATAAGGCGCTGTTCCCGGAATCGCCAATTCAGATTGGAATGAATCTTTCGGAAAAAGACCGGGTGGCCCAGGTTATCGCCGACGGCGATGACGCCCGTGCCAAGGCACTGCAGCAAAAAGACTATGAGGCTTTTTGGCTGAAGATTCTTCCTGACCCGCACCAAGGTGCTGTACGTCCCACAACGGTACGATCGCGTATAGAAAAGGCGATCGAGTTGTTGCAACAGATTCTTCAGGAAGAGCCTTTAGACATGGAATGCGAAACAGCAGAGGCTGGCTCGCCGATCGAAGAACAGCCGACTTTGGTCAGGGCTGATGTGTCGCTGCTTGCTACAGCCATGCCCATTCCGTCAACGGTACAAGATGCTGAATCAGTCGCCGCTAAATCCCAGGCACTGGCCACCTACCAAGCACGGCTTGACCGGCAGTGGCCGGCCATCGTCGGTTATCGGTCGCCGCTCGGTTGCTATACGGCCGGGGTCATTTCACAAGAAATGCCCGGGACAGACGCGGCGT
>JAUQXC010000920.1 GCA_030834825.1 Thermoflexales bacterium | reverse complement strand
CCCTGGAAGGGAGAGGGCCGGGGTGAGGGTTGATTATTTATCGATGAACTTCATCCACAATCTCACCGTCCGCAATCACGATCGTGCGCTTGGCGCGCTGCGCCAGATCGCTGTCGTGCGTCACCATCAAAATCGTCTTGCCCTGCGCCACCAGATTCTCGAACAAGCTCATCACCGACTCCGCCGTATTCCAGTCGAGGTTGCCCGTCGGTTCGTCTGTGGCAATGATGGGCGGATCGTTGGCCAGCGCGCGCGCAATGGCGGCGCGCTGCTGTTGTCCACCTGCCAGGTGGTTGGGCAGCTTGTGAGCGTATTCGGCAATGCCCACGAGTTCCAGAAGTGCCTGTGCGCGATCGTTGCGCTCCTGCCGCGGATAAATGTCGCAGAAATCCATCGGCAGGCGCACGTTCTCCAAAATCGTCAACGCGGGCAGCAGCTGAAAGAACTGAAAGACCACGCCCAGATGCGTGCCGCGCCACGTCGCTGTCTGGCTCTCGTCCAGCCGATGGACCGGCGTGCCGCCGACGAAGATCTCACCCTGCGAGGGGCGATCGATACCGGTCAGCACATTGATCAACGTCGTCTTGCCGCTGCCCGACTTGCCGATGATGGACACGAACTCGCCGCGATCGATCCTGAGATTGACGCCGCTCAATGCCGTGAACTTGCCCGCCGGGGTTTCATATACCTTGTGGACACCGTGCAGCCCGATCAAAGAACCATCGTCATTCAGTTTGCCGTTGGCGGTTGAGCCGTTTGGTTTTTGCTTGTTGTTTCGGAACATATGCTGCTCAATTCTTATTCACCGCCGAGATCGCGGAGAGCACAGAGTGTTAAGAATACTCTCGGCGGCCTCTGCGTTCTTTGCGGTGAGTCCTTACTCGTAATCCAGCACTTCGCGCACACTTAATCGCACGGCGTTGCGCGCCGGTCCCAAGCTCGAGAGGATGCCGATCACGACCACGATCGCCAGCCAGACGATCACCCCGATCACCGAGTATTGAAAATTCGTCTGCGCCTTCAACACCGATTGGATGACCGCTCCCGCCAGCACCCGGCCGACAGGGGCTGACAGCAGCGTGGCGAACACCCAGCTCATCAATCCCACCACAATACCCTCGACCACCACGACCTGGCGCACCGCCGAATTGGCCGCGCCTACCGCGCGCAGTACACCGATCTCGCGCGTGCGTTCCAGGACATTCATGCCCATAGTGCCCGTCAAACTTAACCCGCCCACCACGGCCAACAGACCCGCCATGACCACCAGCACCAGCAGAATGATGTCGAAGGCCCCGGCAAACATCTCGTACGAAACATGGCGCGTCTGACTGAGACTGTTGCTCAGGCCCGCATCCTTGAAGTGCTGTTCCAGTTGCGCGGCAATCCGATCTTGTGTGGCATTGTCGCCGATGTGCTGGGCGTCGGCCCGCACCCGGACGGCATCAGCTTGATTCTGGCGGCCGGTGAGCTTGGCAAACGTGCCAAAGTTCATGTACACGCGCGGCCCCGATAGATGCTTCGATAAAATTCCGGCCACTTCGTACGTCCGTTCGGTGTTGCCCACTTTCAAGGTGATGGTGCTGCCGACTTTTACGTCCGGCTCGCGCTCCAGGAAATCGTCGTTGATGACCACCTGCTGTGTATCGTCGCTGCGCAGCCAGCGGCCGTTCAGCAGATTCGGTTCGATGGTCTTGATTTCAACCGGCACGCCGCTGATATCGATCTCGTCGCCTTCACTGCCGTTGTCGTGCATCACGATGCCGCTGGCCGCCGCCCACCCTTCGGCGACGGTCACGCCCGGAATGCGCAACGCTTCCCGTTCGACCGCAAAACGATTGGTGCCATAAGGTACGCCCAGCGCGACATCAAATGACAAATAGCGCCCCAGTTCATTGATCTGGGCTGTCAGCGACGCGCGCGTGCTGAAGGCGGCGATAAACATCGCGCCGGCCAGCGTCAGCGTAATCACCGTAAAGATCAGGCGCGCCTTGTTGCGGAACGTGTTGCGCAGTGATAACAGGATGGGGGGACTGAGGCGGCGCACCTTCACCAGAAGCTTGTCGATGAGACCCTTGCGATCTTCGTCGTCGAGGCCGTATTCGTAGATCGCGTCGTGAACCGAAAGGCGCGTGCCGGAGAAGATAGGATACAACGCCACCCCGATCGGCATCAGCAGCCCCACGGCGGCCTGCAACAGCCAAACTTCCGTCGGTAGATCGACCTGGCTGATGGTGAAATTCAAGAAACTGGCGGCCAGGGTTGCCAGCCCGGCGGCGCCCAATAGACCAAACGGCAGGCCGAGCATCAAACCGATGATGCTCAAGATCAACACATTGAGCACGTACATGCCGATCAACTGGCGGCGCGCCGCGCCCACCGCGCGCATAATCCCGATCTGTTTGATCTGTTGCGTCAGGATGGCCGAGATGGTGTTGACCACCAGCCCGCCGCTCAAGAAAATCGTCAGGATGCCCATCACTTGCAACACCAGCAGCAGACCGTTGATCTGATTTTGCGCCCAGTGCTGGCCGGGATCGGAACTATAGCCGGGCACCTGAATGCGCGAGACGGTATAACCGGCGGGCAGGATAACACGATCGCGCGCCAGCGCCGCGACCTCTAACACATGTTCGCGGTTGTACTTGTCCTCGGTGACAACCAGATCGATGCGATTGTAGTAGGGTCGCAAGCCCAGCCACGCCAGCGTCGACATTGAGACGTAGCTGTTGGCCTGATTGCCCAGGTTGTAAGGGCGCAGGTAGATGTCGTGCACAATCCCGCCCACGGTTAATTCATAGCGGCGTTGATTTTCGATCTCCAAGGTGACCTTGTCGCCCACGCTGAGACCTAGGCCGGCGGCCGATTGCCGCTCGAGTAAGATCTCGCGCACGCCCGGCAGGCCTGAACCCTGCTCCACGAGCAGGCGATTGATCCGGAGGTCGGCAAAATCCGGCATCGCCATCAAGGTGATGTCACGCGCCACCCCTGTCTTGTCGAAAACCGTGGCCGCCGCCGTGCGCCGCGCCTGCGTGGTTTCCACTTCGCGCAGACCGGCCACGGCATCGGCCAGACTTTGATCGAACGGCGAAACATAGATTTGCACCAGCGCCGGATTGCCGGCCAGATACGGCCCAAAGAGATCTCGTTCGATCATGCTCTTGGCGTTGTTGATCATGCCGACGGCCGCGACACCCACGGCGATCGATAGGATCACGAGGAGCGATCGGGTCTTGTGATCCCAGATGTCTTTGAAGATTTTGATCCAGCGGGTGGGAAATTCCATCACTGTTTTACAATCTGCCCATCGGCCATTTCGATCAGGCGCGTGGCGCGGGCTGCAATCTCTTTGTCATGCGTGACCACCAACAGCGTCTTGCCCTGTGCCACCAGGCTTGAAAATAAATCGAAGATTTCGTGCGCCGTTCTTGAATCGAGGTTGCCCGTCGGTTCGTCGGCAACGATGATGGGCGGATCGTTGGCCAGTGCGCGTGCTATCGCCACCCGCTGCTGTTGGCCCCCGGAAATGCGCGACGGGATTTTGTAGGCGTGTTCGGCGATGCCCACTTGGTCGAGCAAGTGCAGCGCCCGCGCCTTGCGTTCGCGCAGTGGGTAGGTGTTGCAGAAATCCATGACCAACGTGATGTTCTCGATCAACGTGAGTGAAGGCAGCAGTTGAAAGAACTGAAACACCACACCCAGGTTGAGGCCGCGCCAGCGTGAGCGTTGATCTTCGTGAAGATCGTGAATGGCCGTGCCGTTGACGACGATCTCGCCCGACGTAGGCCGATCGATGCCGGTGATCAAATTGATCATGGTGGACTTGCCCGCGCCCGATTTGCCCAGCAGCGCGACAAATTCGCCGTGCTGCACTTGCAGATCGATGCCTTTTAGAGCAGGGTAGTTTCCAGCCGCGGTCTTGTAGACCTTGACTAATTGTTGGGTTTGGATCGCAGCATTGGACTGATGAACACTAGCGGCTGATTCGGTTTGGGTTGATGGTAATAGTTTGTCGAGCATCCTGGCTGAGTATAATCGGCGAATTTATCTTTATAGACGTTTTGTTGATTTATAGACACTTTGTTGATAAAATGAAGTATAATCGACAATAGCCTAGTGTCAATCCCTTGGAGATAAGGGGAAGATAAAAGATTACCGGGGCTGTCGGATCAGCAATAGGATAATCATTGCATGTCGAAAAAACTTGAGAAACTCGATCCACGTGTTATTCGCACACGGCAGATGCTGCGTGATGCCCTGGTCTCCTTAATCGCTGAGAAGGGCTTCGACGCCATCACGGTACAGGATATTGCCGATCGGGCGACGCTGAATCGGGCGACATTTTATCTGCACTATCAGGACAAGCATGACTTACTGGTGAAAAGCCTGCGCAACGCCATCGACGAATTAATGACCGACATCGGCGCTTCGACGG
>JAUQXC010000919.1 GCA_030834825.1 Thermoflexales bacterium | reverse complement strand
GTGGGCGTGTAGTCATGGTTCAGCCTCCGCAGAAGCGAGTCTTGACTACAAGGATACGATTTTATGAGATTGTTAAGGTACGAGATTGCAAGAAACAACACCAGCACGCGGGAATGACGTGGTCGATACGCTGTGGTTATCCCGCAACCCCAGCGACGAACAAATCCAACGCCAGCACGTCTGAAGTCTGACCGGTTTTGATCTCGGTCTCGATCTCCAACAAGCGCCGATAGATCACCTCTAACTGTGAGAGGTCTTGATAGTGGCGCGCCTGCTCGTTGATCTTCTTGATGGCAAAGGGGTGCTGTCCCAGTTCCTTCGCCATCGCGTCCGGTGACAGGTTGCGCGCTTGAAGTTCCTTCACCAGAATCAACAGCCGATACTGCCGCACGATCATCGCCAGCAGCCCCAGTGGATTCTCACCCTGGTCGAGCAGGTGATGCAGTTCGTGTATGGCGCGTTTGCCGTCGCGTTTACCCAGCGCATCCACCAGGTTGAAGACGCTACTCGTGCTGGCATCGCTGACGAGCAGGTTCACGTCTTTCTCTGTAACTGAGCGCTGCACGTTGACGTAGGTGAGGAGCTTGTTGATCTCGGAATCAAGCCGCCGTAGATCGCCGCTACTGAGCGCGGCCAGCCGCTGGGCCGCTCCCGGCTCGATCGAACCGCCGCGCTTCTTGGCGCGCTCGCTGATCCAGCGCGGCAGCTCACCCGCCGGCGGTTGCCGGCAATCGAGAACGGTCTTGCCCTTTTGCTGATCGGCCAACTTGATGAGCGGGTGCTTGGGGTTGACTGGCTGAAACTCGACGAACACCAACCGCGTCGTTTCGGGAAGGCGCGGCACATAATCGATTAAGCCGTTGAGGAAATCCTTTGCTGCACCAGCAGGAGCAGCGTCGTCGTCGCCGGCTTTTGGCTTCCGGCTTGCCAGGCGCGTGAGCAGGCCCTCGACAATGACCAGCCGTTTATCCGCGAGGAAGGGGATGGCCTCGGCGGCGTGTTGCATCTCGCTCAGCGTCGTTTTGCGTCCGTCGAGCAGCGTGATATTGAGATCACGCATGGACTCATCGCCGATCTTCTGCTTGAAGTCGGCTACGCGTTCGCTGATCTCGAATTCGTTGTCGCCATGGAGGATGAAGAACATTCAGTAGTCAGTGATCAGCCATCAGCGGTCAGCAGTCGGTGATCGGACGATCACGTGCTGTGTGTTTTGACGTAATACGCTTTCACACCAATGCCGCGCACCGCGACGATCTCCAGATCGCCCACGTCGGCGCAGGTAGTGATGTGTTCTTGCAGCTTGGGGCCGACGGGCTGTGCGGCGATCAACGCCAGCGTCGCCGCGATCAACACATCGGGCAGGCGCGACCAGTGTGCTTTGCGATCACCCAGGCTCAGTACGGTCAACGCGCCCAGGCTGGCCGCGGCGCCAGAGGCCAGGTAATTCGTGCCACAACCCGGATGAATGGCCAGGCGGCTTTCACCGCGCTTCAACCGGTTGCGTGCATCAGACACGGCGGTCTGCAGCTCCTCGTCGCTCACGTCACCATAGAGGTAGAACCCGTACGAGGTCGAGCGGCCCGCCAGCGGCCGGCCGGGTTTTGTCGCCGTCAACACATGAATGGTGGCGTGTTCCAGCGCGTGATTGCGCCGGATACGCAGAATGAAAGTTTGCTTAAGGAGATTCATGAGCAGCTCCGGAGGTCAAGGTGTGATCGATTTGTCGCCTTTCTCAGGCAACACAGGTTTCGCCACAATGACCAGACGATGCGTGTTACTGGTGTACGGCCAGCACGTAATCAACGTGATCCGCTCGTCGGTGGTGGGTTGAATCCAGCGCGCGTTCGCGCGGCGCACTTCATCGGATTGGCCGCTCTCCGGCAGGATGCGGCGCGATTGCACTTCGTAAGAAAACAATTGATTCTGCGCATACACCATGATCTGATCACCGCGCTTGAGCTTCACCAGGTCGCGGAATACTTCGCCGCCTACATTGTGATGTCCCGTCACTGCCGTATTGCCCGGCTGACCCAGCACCGCCGACGTCTTCAGCCAGCCCGCGGCAAAGGTATTGGGAACATCCCATTGACTCACACCATCGACGATGTGCCAACCCACTGTTTCGACAGGCGCGTCGAGTTTAATGGCCGGGATCACGATGCGCGTGGGAATGCTGTCGGCAGGATCGACCGCCGTGGGCTGGCGCGCCGGCTCACGGCGGGTCAGCACGTTTGGCGTCTGCGAAGAGGTGCTCGGCAGTTGCGCCGGTTCTGGCGTCAGCTGGCTCGCAAATGGCGGTGGCGTCACCGTTGGCCGCAGGGGCAGCGCCTCCTCACCAAAATCAGACGGAGCGCCTTCCCTTGCCACTTCACTCGCCGCTGTAATCGAGGGCAGCAAACTAATGCTGCCGGCCAGCAGCAAGATCACCCCCGTGGCGATCAGCAACAGCGAGAGGGAACGCTTCTCTTTTTTCGCGTGAACAGTCATGCGAGGATTATACCATCGGCTTAAATGCTCACCCGTGCTCGACCGAGCTGCCAGCACCCCCTCAAGCCGAGGTCGCCCTGGCGGCCGGAGCGGCCGGCACCGGGACCGGCTGCTGCGTCGTCGCCAGCCGGAAGCCGATGAAAATGACGATCACCCCGATCAGTTCACTCACATACAGAAACTCTGTCGCACCGATGCGGGCCAACGTGCCCCCCAGAGCGGGCGATAGGCCGCCCAGTGCGATGAAGACGTTACCCAACACCCGCTGCGGCATGATGCGCTTGCGCCAGAAGATGTAGGCCGAATATAACGCGCCACCCACCAGGGCCACCGTGCCATAGATATTGAACAGAAACGAGTATGAACGCACACCGCCTTCCGGCATCAGGCCCACCATGCCCTTGGCTGAATTGGTTGCATATTGGTGGCTGACCGGCAGCTTGGCACTAAAGATACTCTCATTCAACGGCGTGGTGAAAAGATGAACCGCGGCCATAACCGACACAATCGTCAAGATGACCAGCAGGCTGTCGGCCACGTGCGCTCGGCGCACCAACAGATGAATCGTGCCCTGGCCCAGCCAGGCGGCCACCAGCGTTGCACCACACAAATACCACAGGCGGAAGATCGTCGCGTTCCAGCCCAGACTCAAATAAAACTCGGCGAACGTGCCCAGACCGTACATGATCAAGGCCACGCCCCAGATCAACAAATGCCTCCCTTTGCGCCGGGCATAGCGGCGCAGCAGGAGCACGGCGAACACCGCCGACATGATGGTGGAGGCTAACGGCAACAACGTATTGAGTGACATCCTGATCTCCCCGGGCGGAATGTTAGTGAAGCAGGCCAAGCAGGCCGATAATTCCCACAATGACCACGCCGGTCAGCACCACGGCCATCATCCCCAACGCGATGGGGACGACGCGATCATACAAAACGTTGGCTGGCATGCGCGGGGTCTGCCTGCGCCCTGAGCTCACAGGCGGCTTCGGCTCTTCCGGTTGGCTCATGAACGACCTTGGCTCCTCAAATCTCTCTCCTCAAAGATTGTACGCTTGAGACAAGCCATTTGTCAAACCTGCGTTTACCACAGAGCAAATGTGTGAAACTACAGCAAATTCAACGGGTCAACATCAATCCGCCAGTTCAGGCCCAGTTTCAACTCTTTCACCATCGACGCCGGATTAGAATGCCGGATCA
This sequence comes from Thermoflexales bacterium, assembly GCA_030834825.1. Lineage (GTDB taxonomy): Bacteria > Chloroflexota > Anaerolineae > Fen-1058 > Fen-1058 > Fen-1058. Next base: position 14,587 of record JAUQXC010000919.1, on the reverse strand, counting down.
CGATCTGCCAACGATACTCGTCGCGCACCTTGGCAAAGAAACACGGCGCAGGGCCGATGATCGATCCGCGCGTCACACCGCGCTTGGTCAACAGCGCGTCGAGTTCGTTGGCCACTTGTTCGGCTTCCGCTTTGGCCCGATCGGCATTCAGATCCCGCACGAGCAATCTCGCCAACCGCGTAAACGGCGGATAGTTGGCCGCCTGCCGGAAGGCTAACTCTTGCTTCACGAAAGCCGTGTAATCGTGTTGCGACGCGGTCTCGATGGCGTAATGATCCGGCGCGTACGTCTGAATGATCGCGCGCCCGCCCAGCAGGCCGCGTCCCGCACGACCGGCGACCTGCGTCAACAACTGGAACGTTCTTTCACTGGCGCGAAAGTCCGGCATATGCAGGCTGGTATCCGCCGAGATCACGCCGACCAGCGTAACCAACGGTAAGTCCAATCCCTTGGCGATCATCTGCGTCCCGACGAGCACATCGGCTTGATGCTCGCTGAAACGCTGCAAGATCATCTCGTGCGCGCCTTTGCCCGTCGTCGTGTCGCGATCCCAACGCAGCGTGCGCGCCCGGGGGAACATCGTCACCAACTCACTCTCGATCTTCTGCGTGCCCGATCCAAAATAGCGGATGCGCGTGCTGCTACAGGCTGCACAACGCTGCGGTTGCACTTCACGATAGTTGCAGGTATGACAGATCAAGGCCGGCGGGGCAACCCCGTGTGCTGGCCCACCCCCTAGCGGCTCGTGATAGGTCAGCGGTGAATCACAGCGCGGACACAGCACCACATAGCCACAATCGCGACACATGACGAACGTCGCCTGCCCGCGCCGGTTCATGAAGAGGATCGCCTGCTCGCCGCGCTGCAAGACCTCTGTCAATGCCTGCTGCAAGCGGCGGCTGAAGAGATGTAGGTTGCCGCTCTTCAACTCCGCGCGCAGATCCACAATGTCCACCGGCGGCAGATCGGTGTAGCGCGCCGACTCGACCTCGGCCGGGTGATACGACTTCGCCTCGATCTGGAACTGTTCTTCCTGCGCATGAATCACTTGCGTGTGACCCAACACCCGTCGTGACAGGGTGAGCAGCTGATACTCGCCCCGCTGTGCGCGATTCCACGCCTCCAGCGAAGGCGTGGCGCTGCCCAGGATCACGGTGGCCTTTGTCAGGCGCGCTAACTCAACCGCCGTCTCGCGCGCGTGATACAGCGGAAAACGCACCGGCAGGTCATGCCCGCTACCGGAATCGCTCTGCTTGTAGCTGCCATCGTGCTCTTCGTCGATGACGATGAGACCCAGTCGGGCGAATGGCAGGAATAAGGCTGAGCGCGCGCCAATGACTAGCTCGACTTCGCCCAGCTGCACGCGCCGCCACGTGTCATAGCGTTCATTCACGGACAACTCGCTGTGCCATACTGCAATGCGATCGGGAAAGCGTGCGGCGAAGCGGCGAATGGTCTGCGGGGTCAGCGCAATCTCCGGGACGAGCACAATCGCTTGCCGGCGCTGCCGCAGCACTTCAGCCACTGCGCGCAGATAGACTTCGGTCTTGCCACTGCCCGTGATACCATGCAGCAGAAAGGCTGCGGGCTGCGGGCTGAAGGCTGAATCTAAAACCGATTGAATTTCGTTCCACACCGAAGCCTGATCGTCGGTAAGAACAGGAGGCGCGGCCGGCACAAAAATTTTGTCGGCCAGCGGATCGCGCAGGACTTCGCGATACCGGAACTCGATCAAGCCCTTGGCCGCGAGGAATTCCAGATCGGCAGAGGTGCTGCCGGTTTCGGCCAACAGCCAATCGACTTCGAGGGCCGTGCTACGCTGTTGCAGGAAAGCGAGCAGTGCTTGACGGCGCTGCTTCGTCTCGGCGCTGCGGCCCAACGGGATCGCCCCCGGATCGATTGCGGCGGTTGGCAGCTCGACTAGCTTGATCCGCTTGCCGCGCGTGCCGGGCGCGGGCAGCACCTGGCGCGGCTGCACCCAGCCTTGATCGATGAGACGCGCGATCGGTTTTTTCCAGTCCCGCTGGCCGAAGACCGCATTGATCTGCCCGGCACGCAATGGTCCGCGCGCGTGCAGCAGTTCCATCAATTCAGCCTGCACTTTGGAAAATCTGGGCAGTGCGGCGTCGCGTTCGATCAGCGCGTACTCGAGATCGGAATGCACGGCTTGCCCCGGCGGCGCGAAGAGGCGCACGCAATTGCTCAACGGTTCGACGGTGGTTTCTGCCAGCCACTGCGCCAATTCCAAATGGGCGGGACCGATCACCGGCGTGGCATGCAGCAGCGCTTCCAACGGTTTGATACGAGGAAAATCCGGCGGCTCGGTGGTGACGCGCACGACAATGCCCGAGACCAGGCGTTCGAAATCGCGCTGTGTACCGAAAGGCGCCAGGACAAACATGCCCGGTTGGATGGTCGGCCAGGGATCAGGCACCAGGTAAGTGTAAGTCGCCGGGACACGCTTGATCAGCGGCACGCGATGAGGAAAGACGGCGACTTCGGCATAGCGCGACATGGTAAGGTTAGGCTGCCTGGCTGGAGGAATCGGGGGATGCCAACACCACGCGCGACAACACAATCCACGCGATCCGCTTGCCGTCCATCACGTCCACACGCAGCCGGAGCGCCTCACGCTCATTCACCGGCACTTCCACTTCGTCGCCCCCCCTGGGAATGCGATCGAGTTTGCCCATGAGGTAACCGGCGATCGTTTCGTAGTTGGGATCGTCCAGGTTGATTCCAAACAAATCATTGAAGTCGGTGAGCAGCATCAAGCCGTCCAGCCGCACCCGGCCATCCGGCAGTTTCTGCACTTCCGGCTCGTCAGGGCCAAACACGTCGAACACTTCGCCGACCAGTTCATCCATGATATCTTGCAGCGTGACGATACCCGCCGTGCCACCGTATTCGTCCAACAGAATGGCGATGTGCTGCTTGCGCTGCCGAAAACGCGCCAGGAGATCATTCACCCCGATGGTATCCGGCACGGCCAACGGTTCGCGCATCAACTGGTGGAGGGTGGGCTGCCGATCGGGCGGCAGGCGCATGGTGGGCACCAGATCCTTGACATGCAAAATGCCGACGATGTGATCGAGATCGTTTTCATAGATCGGATACTTGTTGTGCTGATGCTGCGCGGCGAAATCATACACATCTCCGATGGACGTCTTCACCTCCAGCGTGATCATTTCCGTGCGCGGCACCATCATCTGATGGGCCGTCATCTCGCCGAAGTCGAAGACCGCGTGGATCATCTCGCTTTCCTGCGCTTCGATCATCCCGCCTTCTTCGCTGGCGTTCACCAGCATCTTCAACTCCGCGATCGAATGCAGATGCTCTCCCGCGCCGGTATGCTTGAAGCCCAACACGCGCAGCAGAAAGTTGCCCGTGCCGTTCAGCGCGCGGATGAACGGGCGGAAGAGCTGCTCCACCCACAACGTGGGGCGCGCCACCAACAGCGCAGTCCGCTCAGACTGTTGCAACGCGATCGACTTGGGCATCAATTCGCCGACGATGGCGTGCAAGCCGGTGATTAACACGAAGGCCAGCATGCCCGCGGCCGCGATGTGCGCCGCCACGCCGCCGATTTCACTCTTGCCAAACAGCGGTTCGAACAGCGGCTCGAACAAATGCGACAGTGCCGGTCCGCCGATCCAGCCCAGGCCCAAGCTGGCCAGTGTAATACCCAGCTGCGTCGCTGCGATGAAGCGATCGGGGTCTTCAATGGCGCGCTGCACGGTTTTCGTCCGTGTATCGCCGTGCGCCACCCGCTCGGCAATGCGCGTTTTGCGCAAGTTGACCAGGCTGAATTCCGCGGCGACAAAGAAACCGTTGATCAAGACCAGGACGATGATGAGCACGAGGCCAAGCCAATCGTTGAGCATGAGTCCTACACTGAATCCTCTCTAAGAGCCTTGCCACGGAAAGCCCTGCCACGGATCAGGGAGATGCTGTTGCAGGGCTGCCCAGAAAGCTATCCCCATGAGCGCCATAACCAGCAACACGCCCAGCCATTCCGCGCGCAGCGAATTGCGATCGACCACGTGCCGAGAGCCATCCGGGTGTGCTTCGATCTGATAGAACGGGCACAACAGCCACCCCAGGATAATACCGCCGACAAAACCGCCCAGGTGTCCCCAGTTGTCGATGGCGGGTATGCTCAGCCCAATAAACACGTTGATGGCGATCACGAAGACGAGGTTCGACAGGCGGGAACGGCTCATCTCGCCGAAGACGGCCCGGTTGCGTGTAAAAAACGCGACGAGGGTACTGAACAAACCGAAGAGACCCGTGGAGGCCCCCACTGAAACCCGATAGGTAAATGTATAGCTGCAAATGGCTCCGGCCAAGCACGCGATCAAATAGATGGTCAGGAACCGCTGCGGACCATAAAACGTTTCCACTTCCGTGCCGATCACATACAAAGCATACATATTAACCGCAAGATGTAGCAGATTGGCATGGAGAAAATTCGCTGTGAACAAACGCCAGTACTCACCCAGAGTTACCATCGGCCCCATGTTGGCCCCCCATTCCAGCAGGACGCTCTCATTGCCGCCGGTCAGCGTTTGTACTGCAAAGATCGTTACCACAATGCCCAGCAGCACGTACGTCACGCGGGGGCGATAAGTCGGCAGGTGCAGGGCCGTCGGCGGTGGCGCCGGTAGGGGATTCTGGTATTGATTCACAATTTCACCACCCTGGGATGCACCCGGCAGTGCTCGGCGCGAATAATGCCGATCACATCCTGCACGGCATCCTTCAAGCGATCAGCGTGGTTGATCACCACGTAATCAAATTCGGGGACACGCTGTAGCTCCTCGCGAGCCGTGGCAATGCGGATGCGCAGACTCTCCGGCGATTCGGTCTTGCGATTCGACAGGCGCGCCACCAGCTCTTCTTCGTTGAGCGCGGTAAGGAAGATGAACACGGCTTCCGGGATCAACCGCTTTAACGTCGCCGCGCCCTGCACGTCGACGCGCAGCACGACGTCCTGCCCCGATTGCAGCGCTTCCCGGATCGGTTTCTTGGGAATACCCTTATAATCGCCATACACAACAGCGTGCTCCAACAGTTCGCCTTGTTCCAGCAAGGTAACGAACTCTTCTGTGGTCACAAAGAAATAATCAACGCCATCGATTTCCTCGGATCGCCGGGGGCGTGTATTCATCGTGGGTACAAAGCGAAACGGCAGGCCCCGCTCTTTCAGGCCGCGCAGCACGCTGTCTTTACCCACGCCCGAGGGGCCGGAGATCACCACCAGCAAAGCAGTCTGTTGAAAAAACGGGGAGAGTTCAGTCACAGTCAAAAATCCTCAGGTATAATTGCGTGAAACGTCAGGCGTCCCACCGGGAGGCTACGCACTAAAATGTAAAAGACGCCTGATGCATCCCGGTTGCGTTTTACGCATCAAGTTATCAGGAGAATGCTGCCATGCCCATTTACGAATATCGCTGCGCCGACTGCCGGAAGAAAGTCTCGGTCTTCTTCCGCAGTTTCTCGGCGGTCGATCAAGAACAGGCGCGCTGCCCCTTGTGCCAGGGCACCCGCCTGTCCAAGCTGGTGTCCAAAGTGCGCGTCGTGCGCGGGGCGTCGTCCTCAGCCGGCGGCGAAGACGGTTTCGACGATTCCATGCTCGACGATCTCAACGAAAACGATCCGCGCTCGCTGGGCCGTATGATGCGCCGGATGGCCGATGAAACCGGCGAAGACCTGGGACCGGAATTCGGCGAAGTGGTTGGCCGCCTTGAAAAAGGTGAAGACCCGGAAGCGATCGAGAAATCCATGCCGGAACTCGCTGAAATGGGCGGCCCCGACGGCGGGATGGGCGCGGCCATGGACGACGATCTGTGAGCTAATCCGTTAGTGCGATAGTGCGATCGTTGCTTGCCTCATGAACGATCGCACTATTTAACGATTGCACGACCCAACTTCTTTTCCACCTCGGCACGAATGTCCGCCTGAATGGCTTCCACCTCGCGCGCTGCCTCGAGACACACCCAGCGTCCGGGTTCTTCACGCACCAGCTGCAAATAACCGGCCCGCACGCGCCGGTGAAACTCCAGCGCCTGATCGTCCAGACGGTTCCACTCGCCACCGCCGCGCTTGCGCCGCTCGATGCCCTCTTCCACGGCAAGATCTAGATAGAAGGTCACGTCGGGGTTCAGGTGCTTTGTCGCAAAAGCGATGACGCTGCGCACGGCGCTCAACTCCAGGCCACGCCCATAACCTTGATACGCCAGCGTGCTGTCCGCATAACGATCGCACAACACGATACCGCCGCGCTGCAAGTGCGGCAGGATGAGCTGATCGACTAACTGCGCGCGCGCGGCGTTGTACAACAAACACTCCGCCCGATCGCTCATTTCGCGATTGCGGAGACTGTGAACCACGTCGCGGATTTGTTCGCTGATGGGCGTGCCGCCCGGCTCGCGCACCGTTAGAACGTCATGGCCGGCGGCGATCAACGTCGCGGACAGCAGCTGAATCTGCGTCGATTTGCCGCTGCCGTCGGGACCCTCGAAAGTGATGAAGAGGCTCATAGTAAGTTTTATCCTCCCGGAGGTTTTGCCCACTTCGCCTCGCTGCGGGGGTGCTTCGCAAAGCCTCCGGGAGGATTCAGTTTACTCTCTGAAAATTCTCACACGCCGGTACGGTTCACGCCCGTACGAGTGCGAGATGAGGCGCGCTTCACGGATGAGCTCATGCTGCATGCGGCGGATATGCGGCGGCTGCGGAGTGAGATCGACCGATCGGGTGCCGGTGCTGACGCGCGTAATGGCCTCCTGTACGTCGCGCATCGCCACCGAATACGGATCGGCCTCTTCGCTTGTCAGGCCAAACACATCGGTGAGGAAGTTATCGATCTGCATGGCCGTGCTGGAGCGCAGCACATAGATGGGCATACCGCCCTTCTCCGCATCACTGATCATCTTGGGGCGCTTACGATAATAGTTCTTCACCGTCACCACCAGATCGGCTTCGTCCAGATCGCTGACCACCGTCAGCGGCAAACGCAGCCGCTGTGCCGCTTCTTCCAACTTGCCGCGCGCCAGGCCATAGCCATAGGCCTTGATCGTTTTGAGCGAACCGCGCGGCGTGCGCGGCGGCATCATCGCCAGTTCGCTGATGGGTATTTCAGCTTCCGGTTCTTCTTCCAGCTCGATCGGTTGGCGGCGGCTCGCCGGCCGGCGCTCGCGCTCTGGGGCGAGATCACGCCCGCGATCCTTCTTGCCTCGTGTCGTCGGCTCAACGGATTGCTGCATGATGCGCTGAAGTGCGCCGCTCTCGTCACGATAGCGCAGTTCCGTTTCGACCGATCGCCCCCGCAGCAAGTTGTCCACGGACATGGCGATGTCGTGATGGATGATCAGGCGCTCGCGTTCTTGAATTTCGATCAGCACGTCGAACGTAGGTGGAGCACGGCGTTCCAGCACGGTCTTCTGGGTGCCGCGCCGCCGCGCTTCTTCGTCGGACAAGGTCACACTTTCGATGCCGCCCACCAGATCGGAGAGCGTGGGGTTGAGCAGCAAGTTATCGAGTGAGTTGCCGTGGGCGGTGCCGATCAGCTGCACGCCGCGTTCGGCAATGGTGCGCGCCGCTTCCGCTTCCAGTTCGCGGCCGATCTCGTCGATGACGATCACCTCGGGATTGTGGTTCTCCACCGCTTCGATCATTACCTCGTGCTGCAAGTTGGGCTGGCGCACTTGCATCCGCCGCGCGCGGCCCACCGCCGGGTGCGGAATATCGCCGTCGCCGCCGATCTCATTCGAGGTATCGACGATCACAACGCGCTTACGGGGGTGGCCGGGCGCATTGCCTTCGGCCAGGACACGCGCCGCTTCGCGCAGCATCGTCGTCTTGCCCACGCCGGGACGCCCCAGCATGAGAATGCCTTTGCCCGTGGCGACGATATCTTCGATGATATCGATGGTGCCATACACCGCGCGGCCCACGCGGCAAGTCAGGCCGACGACGTGCCCGCGCCGGTTGCGAATGGCGCTGATACGATGCAATGTGCGCTCCATGCCGGCCCGATTGTCGGCATCGAACTCGCCGATGCGCGCCACCACCAGATCGAGATCACTCTGCGTCACCTCTTGATCGCTGAGGGTGAGTTCTCGATCGGTGTAGCGGGCCTCCGGCTTACGGCCCAGATCAAGCACGATCTCCAGCAGGTTTTCGTTCTGATTTGCTGCGTGAACGGCTTCAGCTACATGTTGTGGGAGTACCTCAAACAAAATATCTAAGTTGTCTGTAATGTTGTGATGGGGCATGGTTTATCTCAAATGCGGTTAAGGTGTTGTCTGCCAGTTCCTCCGCATCGCCTCAATTTCAGATTGTGTCTTTTTTACGCGATCCAGATAGACGTCAAAGCTGGCCAGAGCTTCGTCCAGTGAAGCAAGTCTAACTTGTTGCGGATCAAATTCCAACCACTCTGCCGGATGATGTCGCCACAGGCTCTTGGGTGAAGTAACGAGCAACATGATCCGCGAGTCAGATTCGGCAATATCGACGATCTGACCATACCAGTGTTGAACCTTGACAATAGCTCCAACTTGGAGAAAATCAGGCTTATTCGTAGCCATTGCTCAACAGCATCCTTACCCTCTGGGATGGACCAGCGGGGCCGTAATTTTTTCCAGGCCGGTCACGACGGCCGTTTCCGGCTCCTGAATCAGCTTCACCAGATGCTTGACCATGATCACCGTCGAGCTGTGATATTCAAACCCCAGTGCGGTCAAGGGATGGCTCAGCCACTCTTGATAACGCCGGACTCCGCAGTAAAGGGGCGCATTCCAACTCGCGCCAAACAGACTGAGGCCATATTCCACAATCGCCCCAGCGCAGACCTCGGCGCGCGGATGCACCAGCAGACTGAACCACGCCCCATTCGGCCCGCGCCGTATCTGCAAATAGGCCGTAATTTCTTGACGATCTTCCAGCACGTAGCCGCGCACTGGACCCGAGCGATACATGCGCGGCGCCCCGCTGGCCAGCTGCGCCAAACGCGGCACGGTGTTGTGATAAAGCTGGTGCACACCCCATTCATCGTCGGCGCGGCAGGGGCGCAACACGGGTTCGTCCCGTACCGTACCGCGCGGCTGATCCCGCTGATAAATATCCTGCCGCACGTAGATGGCATAGCCGGCGCGATGCAGCACCTCGATGGCCTCGCTCTCATCTGGCACTTCTGCCACCAGATGTTGCACCCCCAGCTTCCCGGTTTGTACCGCCGCATGATCGAGCAGGTGCTCCCAGATCTCCTGCATGTGATGATTCACCTGCACGCCCGGCGCGATGAATGTGATGGCGCTGAATTTCCGATCGCGCCGATCGCGCAGTTGGATCAGACCAGACAGCTTGCTCACATCGTTGTCTTCGCGCAGCACGTAAGTGCGCAGGCCATGCCCGCTCAACGAGAAAAAGCCAGCCAGGGCCGACTGCAACGGACGCGGATGCCGGGTGAGTGCCAGTTCGGCATACAACGAGGTGCCCTGGTTCTCGATTTGCGAGACCAAAGCCAGATCGCGGAGACCGAAGGTACGAATCATAGGTATACGTCAACCGTGAAACGAAAAACGCAAGAGCCTGAGTCCGTTTGAGTGAATAACCTCCCAGGAAACGCCTTACGTTTTACTTTCCGCCATTTTCAGAAAGTAGCGGTGAAATCGATCATCGTTCGACAACTCAGGATGGAATGACGTCACCAGCAGGTTGCCCTGCCGCGCCGCCACGATCACTTCTGCATCGTCCTTTTCGACACGCGCCAGAACCTCAACTCCGGCCCCCACCGCCTCGATCAACGGCGCGCGAATGAAGATGGCGTGGAACAGTCTGTCGCCGTCGACGCCTTGGATGTTGAGATTGGCCTCGAACGAATCGACCTGCCGTCCGAAAGCATTGCGCTGCACTGTGACGTCCATCAAGCCCAACAAGGGCTGATCGCGGCCGACATCCTTCGCCATGAAGATCAACCCGGCGCACGTGCCCCACAGCGGTTTGCCCGCGTGTGCCAATTCACGCAGCGGTTCGATAAGTTGATATTGCACTGCCAGCTTACCCATCGTCGTCGATTCGCCGCCGGGAATGATCACACCGTCCACGCCATCCAGATCGGCAGGCAGGCGCACCTCCACCGCATCAACCCCTAAGCGCTTCAACACTGCTTCGTGTTCGATAAACGCACCTTGTAAAGCTAAGACTCCGATTTTCATTCCAACACCAGCCGCATTTCATTCGTCGGTTTAAAACCGAGATCCTCATAGAGTCCACGTCCCAGCTCGCTGGCATGCAGTGAGATGCGCGGCCAACCGTTGGCGCGACAGTCAGCGATCATCGCCGTGAGAATTCGCCGCGCCAGCCCCTGACGACGATAGGGTCGTTCCGTGTAAACGCTGTGAACATAGACCAATCCACGGCGCGAACCGTCGGGGCGCGGGAGCCAATCGGTGAATTTGAGCGCGCCGCTGGCCGCGATTTTCCCCGCGTCGTCGATCACCCACACCCGTGTCGATCCGGCCGGAATCTCGTAGCCGAGGATCGCCGCATAAGCGACATCCATGGCGTCGAGATCCGCTCGATCGGGTTGTTCGCCCTTCAAGGCCGCCATGTCCTCGAACATCTTGCGGCGATGGCTGACCAGGGCCGGGATGTCGTCGATCGTGGCGAGGCGCAAGTCAAGATTCTGAGTCAAGGCATAGTCCTGCTTGGCGTCGTTGCGAGGAGTCCGCAGGACGACGAAGCAATCTCCCAGTCACTAAAGGAGACTGCTTCGCTTCGCTCGCCGTGACGATCTAGACTTTACCACCCGCGCCCCGCAATGCGCTCGGCTTGCGGCATCGATTCGACGGTGCGGCCCACCATCGGTTCGCCCAGGTTCTTGCTCACTTCGGCGATGATGTTGGCATCCCGATAGTGCGTCGTCGCTTCGACGATGGCCTTGGCCCGCCGGGCCGGATCGCCGCTCTTGAAAATGCCCGATCCTACGAAGTTGCCGTCGACGCCCAGCTGCATCATCAAGGCCGCATCCGCCGGCGTGGCAATACCGCCCGCGGCAAAGTTCACCACCGGCAAGCGGCCGAGTTCCTTGGTCTCCACCACCAGCTCATACGGCGCGCCGATTTCCTTGGCATACGCCATGAGCTCTTCGGGCGCCATAGTTTGCAGCCTGCGAATCTCGCCCAACACCGATCGGGCATGGCGCACGGCTTCCCCCACATCGCCCGTGCCCGCTTCGCCTTTGGTGCGGATCATCGCCGCGCCCTCGCCGATGCGGCGCAAGGCTTCGCCTAAATTGCGGCAACCGCACACGAACGGCACTTTGAAGTCGTGCTTGTTGATGTGATGGGCCTCGTCGGCCGGCGTCAGCACTTCGCTCTCGTCGATGAAGTCAACGCCGAGGGATTCCAGCACCTGCGCTTCGACAAAGTGGCCGATACGGCATTTGGCCATGACCGGGATCGAGACGGCATCGATGATCTTCAAGATTAGTTCCGGATCGCTCATGCGCGCCACGCCGCCCGTGACTCGAATATCCGCCGGGACGCGTTCCAGCGCCATGACCGCGCACGCGCCCGCATCTTCCGCGATTTTGGCGTGCTCCGGCGTGACCACGTCCATGATGACGCCGCCCTTGAGCATCTGCGCCAGACCGCGCTTGACGACCACACTGCCTACATCTTTTTGCATGTTTCCCTCCGCTTTTGACGGTGATTCTATGAGTGCAAAGCAATTCTACCACGAATGACGCACCTGCTAGGTTGGAAACCTGTAGTTAGAACAAAAGGCGCAGCCTTGTGATTTTTAGGCAAGGCATTTAGTTTAGTGGTATTGTCGAAGAGATGCTACAATTGCTGCTGGATGATAACCAAGTAGACCCGGAGAAAAGAAAAATGTGTGAATCACAACGACATGATAATCGTTCGATTGTTATAGCTGTGACGTTGCCAACACTCCTCATCTTTATGGTTGCTACGAGTATACTCTTTAGTAAGAGTCTACAGGCTAAAACCCCTGCTGCGGATCGAGTGTTGAATATCAATACAGGTATTTGGTATCCGACCATTCAATCGGCTGTTGACGCCCCGGCCACGACCCACGGTCATACCCTTAGCCTGACACAAGGGATTTACCTTGAAAGTGTTGTAATTCCTAAAAGCTTGACCTTGATAGGATCAGAGCCACTGTCAACAGTACTTGATGGCAATAATCTCGGTCGAGTGATATCTGTTACGGCAGGAGTAAATGCTAACATTACTAATGTGACCATTCAGAACGGGCTCGTCAGTGACGGCAGCAATGGGGGCGGCATTAGCAATCAGGGTATTCTCACTTTGACAAATAGCTACGTGATGCATAACTGGGTTAGTTTTTTTGGCAATATTCCGGGGGGTGGCGGAATATATAACGTTGGAACGCTCAATATAATAAGCAGCACCATCAAACAAAACAGTGCAGCAGGTGTTGACGATATTGGATTGGGTGTTGCCAATCTTGGTACGCTCAAAATCATGAATAGCAGCGTTAGCCAGAATGAATCAAACGTGTCCCCACCCCCAGGCAGTGGCATCTATAATGGCGGCGTGGCAACACTAATTGGGGTGATTGTGGATCACAATGAAGGCACAGGCATTCAAAATCAGGCAGACGGTGTGCTCAGTCTGTATAATAGTATCATCACTAATAATACCGGCGAAGTGGTAGGGGGGATTCACAACAAGGGCTTCATGACAATCACCACCAGCTTTGTGACCGCCAATTCCGCGGGGCTTGCCGGATCTACGGCGTATAGAGAAGCTGGTGGAATCTTCAACGACTATATATTAACAGTGATTAGTAGTACGATCAGTGGTAATACATCCTGTGAGACTGGTAGCGGAGTTTACAACACAGGCATATTGATGATAGATAGCAGTACTGTGTCTGACAACAAGAACTTCTGCTCTCCCTCAATTGGAGGAGCGGGAATAACTAATGACGGGGATGTTTTAGTCACAAACAGCACGTTGAGCCGAAATACATCTGGCTCTGGCGGTGGACTATTGGCGCACTTTGGCACAGTTGAATTAAACAATGTCACAATTGCTGACAACGTTGCCCAACAAACTGGAGGAGGAATTTCCCTTATTAGTGGCACACTCACCATACAAAACACGATCGTCGCCAGAAACACAGGTGGCCTCTCACCAGATTGCACGGGGTCAATTTTTTCGCAGGGGCACAATTTAATCGGCGCAAGTGACGGTTGTGCATTTGTGCCGCAACCTAGCGACATTGTAGGAACGATCGATCATCCAATTGACCCTTTGTTAGGACCTCTGGGCAATTTCGGCGGTTATAACTCTACTATTGGGCTAATTCCTGGAAGTCCAGCAATTGACGCAGGCAATCCAGCAACTTGTCCAAGTGTTGATCAACGAGGATTTACTCGCCAGGGAGTATGCGATATTGGATCTTATGAATTTGGTATAGGTCCGAGTGTATTGCTTGGATTCCTGCCTGCTGTGTATAAGTAGTCGTGTTCGAGATTATTGGATAGGCATACGACAAAGGGAATGCATACAGTCAGCATCCCCTTTATATGTTCTCGCTCACACCGCTCAACTGAATGTACGGCGTGAAGATGTCGTCGCCCCACTACCTGCCACAACTCTCGCAGTATCACTTCTACATTGATTCGAGGGGCTACGATTTTTGATGTAGAATCCAGGCCAACTTCAGTGTCTGCTCGACATCAACATCGCCAACCTCATCATGGACCTTCAATTCGCCGGCCTTCTTTTCCTGACCTTCATCATCCACCTGATCGGCACCCTGGCCTATGGCGTGCAGATCACCGGCGTGACCACCAAGCGAATTGCGATTTCTTTGGCGTTGTTCAACCTGGTCGCTCTGATCTCGCGCACGGCCAATGCCTTTCAGGCGCCTTTGCTGGCGAAGCGCATCGAGAACAGCTTGCAGCTGGCCTATCCCGCCTCCTTGGAAGCGGATTTTCGCTGGCTGCTCTTCGCCACTTCACTGGCCACGCTGGCCGGCGCACTGCTGATTCCCACGTTTCATCGGCTGCTCGCCCAGGCGGTGCTGTCCTTTTCCATACGCCGTTCGGTTCCCAAAGTCATTTTGCACGGCTTTTCCAAAGCGGGCATTCTGCACTTACGCGAGTCGATCCGTTTGCCTCAACCTCAAATGCTCACGCACCTGTCCCGCGAGCAGCATTTTCCGCTGCGGCTCGTGGTGCTCAACGCTTTCGTGATCGCGGTGTGGACCGTGGGCGTGCTGGCCTCTTTGTACGCGGGCTACTTACAGCCCGACTACCGAGTGACGGCCAGCAATTTGTCTTCCATCATTAACGGGGTCGCAACCATCATCATGTTCGCGTCCATCGATCCTTACCTGTCCATTTTGACGGACGACACGTTGCAGGGTAAGGTTGGTCTCGGATCGATGCGGCGCGCCATCGTGTGGCTGGTGGGCAGCCGCTTCGCGGGGACCCTGGCGGCACAGTTATTGCTGATCCCGACGGCCAGTTTCATTGCCTGGCTGGCGCAAGAACTCTAGTTTTACAAAGTTGTACTTGGAATCGAGG